>NZ_DATIND010000134.1 GCF_035474595.1 Longimicrobium sp. | reverse complement strand
GCTTCCGCGCACCGATTCCGGTGCGAAACAGGACGAAACGGCACGCCCGGAGCTCCCCTGGACGCTGGGCCTGCTGACGACCCCCGGTTTGAGGAGTCGGGCGAAGCCCAAGCACTGTTTTTTAGCATCCTGTTAGGACTTAGGACTTAGGACTCAGGACTTCGCCCTTTCCTCTCCCCTCCTCCGCCATTGCCCATGCGACGAGCCCTGCTCCTTCTGCTCGCGCTGTTTGCTTCTCTCGCCGCCCCGGCGCGGGCGTGGGCGCGCGACATCACCATCCGCGACTACCGCATCGACGCGGTGGTGAACCGCGACGGCACGACCGACGTCACCGAGACGCTGCGCGTCTACTTCACCGGCACGTGGAACGGCATCTTCCGCGACATCTCCCTGCAGCACATGACGGCGCAGGGGGTCAAGGCCAAGCTCGACATCGACGTCCTCGCCGTCACTGACGGAGCGGGGCAGGACCTGCGGTTCTGGCGCGAGAAGCCCGACGGGTGGACGCGCCGCGTGCGCATCGCCGTGCCCGGCGCGAGCGACGCCGAGCGCACGGTGGTCATCCGGTACCGGGTGAGCAACGCCGTGCGCTACGCCTTCGCGGCCGACAGCGGCGGCGCGCACGACGAGCTGTACTGGAACGCCACGGGGAACAGCTGGGCGTTCCCCATCGAGCACGTCCTGGCGCGCATCGTCCTTCCCGCCGGCGTGGACCCCACCGACGTGTCGGCGTACACCGGGTACTCGGGATCGAAGAGCAACGACGCCGCGGTGAGCGTCCGCGGCAACGTGGTCACCGCCGAGGTCACGCGCACGCTGGCGTCCAGCGAGGGGCTCACCGTCTCCGTCAGCTGGCCGCCGGGAATCCTGCCGCGCCCCAGCGAGGCCGAGCTGCGCACGCGGCGCTATCTCGCCCTCTGGCCGCTCTTCCTTCCCCTGCTCGCCTTCTTCGGCATGCTGCGGAGGTGGTCGAAGCACGGCCGCGACCCGCGCGAGCAGCCCGTGGCCGTGGGCTACGCGCCGCCGGACGGGATGACGCCCGCCGAGCTGGGCACGCTGGTGGACAACAAGGCCGACCTGCGCGACATCACCTCCACGCTGGTGGACCTGGCCGTGCGCGGGTTCGTGGGGATCGAGGAGGTGCAGGAGAAGCACCTCTTCGGCCTTCTCTCCAGCCAGGACTGGCGCTTCCACCAGCTGACGGACAGCACCACCGGGCTGCAGACGCACGAGCGCCGCTTCCTGGACGCGCTGTTCACCGGCGCCAGCGACGGCCCCGCGTGGGGCGTGGTGAAGGAGGGCGCCGCGCGCGCCGCGGCCGGCGGCGGCGGCGGCGTGAGCGCGAGCGAGTTCGTGGACGCGGCGCCCGCCACGCAGCCCTGCATCCGCCTGTCGGAGCTGAAGAACAAGTTCTACGCGTCGCTGCCGGGGATCCGGACCGCCATCTTCGAGCGCCTGATCGAGCGCGGCTACTACCTGAAGCGGCCGGACACGGTAAAGGGCGCGTGGGTGGCGGGCGGCATCGTGCTCTGCTTCCTCAGCGTGATCGGGGCGGTCACGCTGGCCGACTCGGGGTGGGCGTGGTTCAACCCCGTGGCCGTGGCCGTGGGCGGGCTCACCAGCGGGCTCGTCGTCCTCCTCTTCGGGCTGGCGATGGCGGCGCGCACGGAGAAGGGGGCGCGGGCACGCGAGGCGGCGCTGGGCTTCCGCGAGTTCCTGTCGAAGGTGGAGAGCGACCGCTACCGGCGGATGATCACCGGGCCGCAGATGTTCGAGCGGTACCTGCCGCACGCCATGGCCTTCGGCGTGGAGGGCCGCTGGGCGAGCGCCTTCGAGAACCTGTACCGCGAGCCGCCGGACTGGTACGCCGGGAGCGGCGGCTACAACAGCTTCAGCGCCAGCCACTTCAGCTCGCAGATGAGCGGCCTGGGGAGCAGCGCCGCCAGCACCATGTCCAGCAGCCCCAGCAGCAGCGGCAGCGGGGGCGGCGGCTCCAGCGGCGGCGGCTCCGGCGGGGGCGGGGGCGGCGGCTGGTGATGCTTCTGGAAGATCGAAAAGATCGAACCGCGGGTTTGGGCGTGTTTGGCGCTTAGGCGCCAAACCGGGCTGCGCGCGCCGTAGGCAACGATACAGCTGTTGCCAACGGCGCCGGGCCACCGCCGCGCCGGGCATGCGTGCGATTCCTCGGCATCGATGCGCGCGCGGCGGCGTCCCGGCCCTTCGGGCGCGCATCCCTCACGCAGGTGCGCGCCCCGCGCAATCCCCGCGGAGATGCATCGCACCTGCAGAGGTGCGGAGGACGGGAGTCCGCGAAGGCGGACTTTGGGCCGTTGTTGCCGCGAATTCATTCGCCGGGGGAGGCTCGGGGCGAGCACCGCACCCGATCTCCGCGCGAAACTATCGACCGCCATCGCCATCACAATCCAATCACCCTTCATCCCCCGATCCCCATGCCCCTGCGGAGCCCGCCGAAACCATCGACCCCGCCCCTCCCGCCGCTGCCGGCGCTCGCGCGCGACCTGCTGGCCGGCGCGCTGGACCTGGTGTTCGCGCCGGTGTGCGTGGCGTGCCGCCAGCCCATCGACACCGCCGACAGCGAGCGCGTGATCTGCCGCCTCTGCTGGCTGCGGTGCCGGCCCCTGCCGTCGCCGCGCTGCCCGCGCTGCTGGAGCCCGGTGCCGTGGGGGCGCGAGCCGGCGCCCACCTGCCGCACCTGCGCCGAATGGCCGGCCGCCATCCGCGCCATTCGCTCCGCCTTCGCCATCGGCCAGGCGCCGCGCCGCATGGTGCACGCGCTGAAGTACCGCGGCTGGGAGGCGGCCGCCGAGCCCATGGCCGCGCGGATGGCCGCGCTGGAGCTTCCCGCCGACGTGCAGGCCGAGGCCGAGATCGTCGTTCCCATCCCCACCAGCGCGGCGCGGCTGCGGGAGCGCGGCTACAACCAGGCCGGGCTGCTGGCGCGCGGGCTGGCCCGCCGCACGGGGCGCGTGCTGCGCACCGACCTGCTCCTTCGCACGCACTCCGCGGGGAGCCAAACGGCCTTGCATCCCGCCGAGCGGCGGGCTAACGTTGCGCGCGCTTTCGCCGTGCCGCCGGGCGCGGCCGGCGAGCTGCGCGGCGAGCACGTGATCGTGGTGGACGACGTATGGACCACCGGCGCCACCGCCCTCGCCTGCGTGGACGCGCTCCTGGCGGCCGGCGCCCGCGTGGCGAGCGTGGTCACCTTCGCCCGCGTGGTTCCGGAGCTGGAGCGGCAGGGCGCTCCGGCTCCGCGCTCGTCTTGACCGCTTTTCGCATTGGACTTTTTTCGCATCCAGTAAGGGGAGGCCATGGCTATTCGCGTCGCCATCAACGGCTTCGGCCGCATCGGGCGCAACGTGCTGCGCGCCGCCAAGCAGATGGGCGCCACCGATCTGGACTTCGTGGCGGTGAACGACCTGACCGACACGAAGACGCTGGGTCACCTGCTGAAGCACGACTCGGTGCACCGCGCCTATCCTGGCACCGTGGAGGTGAAGGAGAACGCGCTGATCGTCGATGGCGACGAGGTGCGCGTGCTGGCCGAGAAGGACCCGTCGGCGCTTCCCTGGCGCGACCTGGGCGTGGACGTGGTGATCGAGAGCACCGGCCGCTTCACCAGGCGCGAGGACGCCGCCAAGCACCTGGAGGCCGGCGCCCGCAAGGTCATCATCTCCGCCCCCGCCAAGAACGAGGACATCACCATCGTCCTGGGCGTGAACGAGGAGAAGTACGACGGCGCGAACCACCACGTCATCTCCAACGCCAGCTGCACCACCAACTGCCTGGCGCCGGTGGTGAAGGTGCTGCTCGACGAGTTCGGGTTCCGCCGCGGCGTGATGACCACGGTGCACGCGTACACCAACGACCAGCAGATCCTCGACCTGCCGCACAAGGACCTGCGCCGCGCCCGCGCCGCGGGGATGTCCATCATCCCCACCACCACGGGCGCCGCCAAGGCCACCGCGCTGGTGATTCCCGAGGTGAAGGGGAAGATCGACGGCATCGCCATGCGCGTGCCCACGCCCGACGTGTCCATCGTGGACCTCGTCGCCGAGCTGGAGCGGGAGGTCACGGCGCAGCAGGTGAACGACGCGCTGCGCGCCGCCAGCGAGGGGCGGCTGAAGGGGATCCTGGGGTACGAGGAAGAGGAGCTGGTGTCGGTCGACTACACCGGCAACCCGCACTCGTCCATCATCGACGCGCCCAGCACCAACGTCATCCAGGGGCTGGTGAAGGTGATGAGCTGGTACGACAACGAGTGGGGCTATTCCTGCCGCTGCGTGGACCTGGCCCGCTACGTCGGCGAGCGCCTGCAGAACAGCTGAGGCTGGACCACGACGAAGGGCATCGGCACGCGCGCGCCGGTGCCCTTCGTGTTTGCGGGAAGGAGGGAAGGCGGAGAGATGGTGCGGGATGGTGCGGGATGGATGTCGTCTCGATTCCGCCGCCTCGCGCCCTCTCCGGCCGGCTCAGGCCGTCCACCTCTCCCGTACCGGGAGAGGTAGCTGGACAGGATCGGCGCTGAACGGGGCGCATCCTGCCCGCCTGGCTGGCCCCAACTCAGCGCGAAGCCGGGCATCCGTCGCACTGCAATTGTCGGTGCGAGAAGAGGTTGCAGGTCGCGCGGATGCTGGATCGCCCCCCTCGCCCGGTACGGGAGAGGGCGAGCGCTCTCAGGCGCGGGGAGAGGGCGCGAGGCTGTCGGACGTGCACGGAAAGCCCGGGATCGACCGCGATCCCCATCACCTGAATCGCCGTTCCTCCACCCACGGCACCGAACGATGAACAAGCTCACGCTCAACGACCTGCCGAAGAGCGCCCTCACCGGCAGGCGCGTGCTCGTCCGCGTGGACTACAACGTCCCGCTCGACGCCGACGGCCGGATCACCGACGACACGCGCATCAGCGCCACCGTGCTCACGCTCCGGTACCTGATCGAAAACGGCGCGCGCATCGTCCTCCTCTCCCACTTCGGCCGCCCCAGGGGGAAGCCGGTGCCGGAGATGTCGCTTCGCCCCGCCGCCGCGCGGCTCGGCGAGCTGCTGGGCCGCGACGTCGCCTTCGTGGGCGAGACGGTCGGCCCGGAAGCCGTCGAAGCCACGCGGAAGCTGGGGGATGGAGACGTGCTGCTGCTGGAGAACACGCGCTTCATCGCGGGCGAGGAGAAGAACGATAGGGAGCTCGCCCGGCAGATGGCCGGGCTGGGCGACGTGTACGTGAACGACGCGTTCGGCGCCGCGCACCGGGCCCACTCGTCCACCGCCGGTGTCGCGGAGGTGATGAAGGGGGAAGGGAAGCCCGCCGTCGCCGGGTTCCTGATGGCGAAGGAGCTGGAATACCTCGGCGGCGCGCTGGAGCACCCGAAGCGCCCGTTCGTCGCCATCCTGGGCGGCGCCAAGATCAGCGGGAAGATCGACGTCATCACCGCGCTCCTTCCCAAGGTCGACCGCCTGCTGATCGGCGGGGCGATGGCGAACACCTTCTTCCGCGCGATGGGCCTGCAGACCGGCACCTCGCTGGTGGAGGACGACCGCGTGGAGATGGCGCGCGGCCTGGTGCAGGGCTCGGGCGACCGCCTGGTCCTCCCCGTCGACTGCATCGTCACCGACCGGCTGGAGGCCGGCGCGGAGAAGCAGGTGGTGTCGCGCGAGGCGATCCCCGCGGACCGGATGGTGGCGGACATCGGCCCGCGGTCCGTGGACCTCTACCGCCGCGAGCTGGAGGGCGCGGGAACGGTGCTCTGGAACGGGCCGATGGGCGTGTTCGAGGTCCCCGAGTTCGCGGACGGCACCCGCGGCGTGGCCGAGGCGGTGGCCGCGGCGACGGACGCCGGCGCGACCACCATCATCGGCGGCGGCGACTCGGCGGCGGCGGTGAGCGAGATGGGGCTGGAGGCGCGGATGTCGCACGTGTCCACCGGCGGCGGGGCGTCGCTGGAGTTCCTGGAAGGGAAGGAGCTTCCCGGCGTGGCCGCGCTCTCGGACCGGGACGCTTCGTGAGCGCGCCGCTGAAGCCGGTGCTGGCCGGCAACTGGAAGATGAACCTGGGCCCGTCCGACGCCGCGCGCTTCTTCGACGAGTTCCTGGCCGTCTGGCAGCCGCGCGACGACCGCAGCGTGGTCGTCTTCCCCCCCGCCATCTCGCTCTCCGCCGCGCGCGAGGCCGTGCAGGCGCACCGCCGCCCCGACGTGCTGCTGGGCGCGCAGAAGGTGCACTGGGAGCCGAACGGCGCCTACACCGGCGAGATCAGCGCGCGGATGGCGGCCGACGCCGGGGCGTCGCTGGTGCTGGTGGGCCACAGCGAGTGCCGCTGGGTGTTCGGCGAGACCACCGACGAAACGGTGAAGAAGGTGCGCGCCGTGGTCGACGCCGGGCTGGTGCCCGTCCTCTGCGTGGGCGAGAAGATCGAGGAGCGCCGCGCCGGCCGCGCCGAGGACGTGGTGGAGTCGCAGCTGGCGCCCGTCCTGGGCACCGTGTCGTCCGACGAGGCGCGCTCGCTGGTGGTGGCCTACGAGCCGGTGTGGGCCATCGGCACCGGCGTGAACGCCACCCCGGACGACGCGGCGGCGATGCACGGCTACATCCGCCGCGAGCTGGCGGCCGCCTACGGCCACGAGATCTCCGCCGCGGTGCCCATCCTCTACGGCGGGAGCGTGAAGCCCGACAACGCCGCCGAGCTGCTGGCGGTCGACGGCGTGGACGGCGTGCTGGTGGGCGGCGCCAGCCTGGACCCGCACGGCTTCGCCCGGATCTGCGGCGCGGTCTGATTCGCGAAGCGCGCCGGCGCCGTGAACCGGCCGGGACAAACTTCTTCCGCCAGCTGTTGATCGCCATCCGGCGCGAGGGTAACCTTCCTTCGCGCCGGATCGCACTCCCCCCACCCGGCGAAGCCCGCGCATTTCGCGCGGGCGCGTGTCCAACCCGCCCCCGGAAGGTGCTTCCATGAAGAAGATCAGCCTGGACGTCGAAACCCTGCAGGTGGAGTCGTTCGAGACGTCGGCGGAGAGGCGGGCGCGCGGCACGGTGCGGGCGCACTCGGAAGCCTGGTGCTTTCCCACCGACCGGATGGACTCGTGCGGCACGTACACGCAGGGCGGCGACGAGACGTGCATCAACTGCACGGGGCGCGCGGGCACCTGCACCCTGGGCGACTACTGCTACGAGCCGAACACCGAGTTCGCCTGCACGCCTCCCACCTGCGTCTGCTTCGGCGGGTGAGCGGGCACCCGGGCCGCGGCCCCGCGCCGCCGCCCGGGACGGGTGGGGACGGGTTGACGGAAGGGCGCATCCTGCTAAATTTCAAAGCTTTGCCATCCCTGACGTCACCCCGACTCGACCGGACGCTTCCGTGTTCACTCTTCTGCTGATCCTGCTGGTCATCGACGCGCTGGTGCTCATTCCCGTGGTGCTGCTGCAGTCCGGCAAGGGCGGCGGCCTGGCCGCCATGGGTGGCGGCGGCGGGGGCGGCTCCGACACGCTGTTCGGCAGCCGCCAGGCCACCACCATCCTGCACAAGGCCTCGTGGTGGGCCGGCGGGATCTTCGTGGCCATCGCCTTCACGCTGTCGCTGATGTCGGCGCGCGCCACGCGGCCCACCTCGGTGCTGCGCCAGGGGCTGCAGCAGGCCGCGCCGCCGGCGGCCGCGGGCCAGCCGATCCCGGGGACCACGCAGGGCGCGCCGAACCAGGCGCAGGGGACCGGCCCGGTGCCGGCCGCCGCGCCCGCCCCCGCCGCCGTGCAGGGCGGCAACGACCCGGCGACGGCCAACGCGGGCTCGCCCGCGCCGGCGCCCGGCCAGACGCCCGCCCCGGCCAACCAGCCGGCCGCGCCCAAGCAGTAGGCGCACGGCCTCGAAGGAACGCAGAACGGGCCGGCTCCCTCGCGGAGCCGGCCCGTTTTCTGTTGTACTGGATCGGAATATCGGTGGATACTGTGTTCGCGAAGATGCGAGTGAACTCGCGGCTACAACGGCACGCAGTCCGCCTTCGCGGACTTCATCGGTGCGACGTCGCCTTCATCGCGCCACCCGCGGTTTCGTACTTCCGTACTCTCGTACTTTCGTACTCTTCAGGCGCGATTGCCCACGCCGCCCAGGACCTCCATCACCGTCTCGTCCGCCACCGGGGAGCCGTATCGCCCGTCGCGGCCCACGGCGGGGGCGCCGATGGCCTCGATCAGCGCGTACTCCACGCGGCCCTCGCGGGCCTTCTTGTCGGCGCGGGTCCAGTCCACCACCTCTTCCACGTTCATCTCCAGCGGGAGCGAGGTGGGAAGGCCGAGCCGCGTGAGCGCCTTGCGCAGCCGCGCCGAGGTTCCCGCCGCGGTGATGCCGCAGCGCTCGCCGATGCGCGCCTCCTCCACCATCCCGATGGCCACCGCCTCGCCGTGCAGGAGCGCGTAGCCCGAGAGCGCCTCGATGGCGTGGCCGATGGTGTGGCCGAAGTTCAGCAGCTTGCGGGGGCCGGTCTCGGTTTCGTCGCGCTTCACGATCTCGGCCTTGATCTCCACCGAGCGCACGATCAGGCGGGTGAGCGCGTCGGTGTCGCCCGCCAGCAGGTCGGCGGCGGCGGACTCGATCCACTCCAGGTACTCGGGGTCGGCGATGGCGCCGTGCTTCACCGCCTCGGCCAGCCCGGCGCGGATGTGCGCATCGGGGAGCGTGTGCAGCAGGTCCGGATCGGCGACCACCACGTGCGGCTGGTGGAAGGCGCCGACCAGGTTCTTCCCCGCCGGCGTGTCGACCCCCGTCTTTCCGCCGACCGAGGAGTCGATCATCGCCAGCAGCGTGGTGGGCACCTGGACCAGGGGAAGGCCGCGCATGTAGGTGGCGGCCACGAAGCCGCCCAGGTCGCCCGGCACGCCGCCGCCGAAGGCGATGAGCGCCGCGTCGCGCCCGATGCCGGCCTCGAGCATGGCGTCGCCGACCAGCCCCCAGGTGTCGCGCGTCTTCCGCTCCTCGCCATTCTGGAAGGCGAAGACGTCGGCGCGGTAGCCGGCGGAGTGCAGCATGCGCGAGAGCTTCACCGCGTACAACTCGGCCACGCGGTCGTCGGTGACCACGGCGTAGCGGTGCGCGGGGCAGAAGCGCGAGAGGATGGTGGCCAGGGTGGAAAAGAGGCCGCTCCCCACCAGGATCTCGTATCCGCGGCCGGGGCGCTCGGGAAGCTGAATGGCGATGCGCTGCTTGCTGCTCATACGGTGGTCTCTTCCAGCCGCTGCTCGTTTCGCCGGTCCATGCCCAGCCCCAGCACGGTCTCGTCGGCCGCCCACAGCGCCAGCCGCCGCAGGTCGCCCCCCAGGTCGTCCATCGCCCGCCGCATCCGCACCGCCGCGCACCCGCGGTCGAACACGTCTTCCAGCGCCGCCAGCGAATCTCCATCCCCCAGCTCTTGGGCCAGCGGCCGCAGCCGCTCGGCCAGCCCGAGCACCGCGTCGCGCGCGGAGATGGTGCGCGGGCGATCGGCGAAGAGGTCCACCAGCTCGGCCCCGGTCCCGTCGCGCGCGGCCCGCCACGAGTTCTCGCCCAGGAGCGGCTGGGCGACGGAGGCGGGGAGCCGCGGCTCGGTCAGGATTCCCGCGGCGATCCCGGCGACCACCGCCCGGGCCAGCGCCGCGCCGGCCACGGCGTCTTCCAGCCGCGGGGTGACGTCGGCGGCGCGGAACTCCACCGTGGGGTACTTGTGGTGCGGGCGCAGGTCCCAGTAGATGCGGCCGGGCGCGTCCACGCACTTCGTTTCGACCAGCCACTTCAGCAGCAGCTCGTACTCGGCGGCGTCCTGGAAGCGCGGCGGCGCGCCGGTGCGGGGCCAGCGCCGCCAGAGGAGCGTGCGGAACGAGCAGTACCCGGTGTCGCGCCCCTGCCAGTACGGCGAGCTGCCCGAAAGCGCCAGCAGGTAGGGGAGATAGAACCGCGCGGCGTTGGACACGCGCGTGCGGTCCAGGTGCGCCGGGACGCCCACATGCACGTGCATCCCGAAGATGGTCTGCGTCTCGGCCAGCTCGCGGTACTCGTCGCGGATGGCCTGGTAGACCTCGGCGTCGGTGAACGGGTGCCCGCCCGCCGCGCCGAACGGGTGCGTTCCCGCGGCCACGATGCGCAGCCCCTCGGCGCCGGCCACGGTGGCGGCCTGGAAGCGGAGGCGGGCCAGGTCCTCGCGCACGCAGTGGGTGCCCTCGCACACCCGGGTCTCGACCTCGATGGTGTGCTGCTGCATCTCGGGCTTCACCTGCCCGGTCCAGTCGCCGGCGATGACCCAGCGGGCGCGGCTGCGCAGGTCGCCCGACTGCGCGTCGACGAGCTGGTACTCTTCCTCGACCCCTACGGTGAAGTCCCGCGGCGAAATCGTCATCCGTCCGTTTCGGGCCTGCCGCAGCCCGGTTGAGAGTTAAGCGAGCGGGTGTGAACCTGCAAGGAACAGCGGGTGCGAAAGTGCGAAGGTGCGAGGGTGTGGGCCCGACGCGTTGCCGGTTCTGGTGCGTTCCCTTCATCCATCTATGCCGAAGCCGGGCCGGAAGACTCATCTCGCGGTGACGCCGCCCACTTTCGCACTCTCGCACTCTCGCACTTCAGATCTTTTCCACCCGCTCCAGCGCCGCCGCCGAAAGCATTTCCCGGGCCGTCTGCATACGCTCGGGATGACGCCACCCGGGGGCCACTTCGGCCAGCGGATGGAGGACGAAGCCGCGCTCCGCGATCCCCGGGTGCGGCACCGTCAGCCGCTCCGTGCGGATCACCTCGTCCCCATACGCCAGGATGTCGATGTCGATGACGCGCGGGGCGTTGCGGAAGGTGCGCCGGCGTCCCATCTCCTCCTCGACCGCCAGCACGCGGTCCAGCAGCGCGCCGGGGGAGAGCGTCGTCGTTCCCCGCACGACCTGGTTGTAGAAGTCCGGCTGGTCGCGGTGGCCGACGGGCTCGGTCCGGTAGATGGAGGACGCCTGCAGGCCGGTGACGAACTCGTGCAGGGCGTCCACGGCGCGCGCCAGCTGGGCGCGCGGGTCGCCGAGGTTCGCGCCGAGGCCGAGGAGGACTTCCACGGGCGGATGGGCGTCGCCTGCCATCGTCGGTCGGATTCGCGGAGAGTGAAAGAGGACACGGAGATGCGTCGTCTCCCCGTGTCCCCTGCATCGGCCTGGAGGTCTACGTCGTTTCCGGTCCCGGCGGAATCTCGCGCTCGAGGGCGATGGACGAAAGCACCCGCGGGCGCGTTCAGCGGTTCAGGGGGCCCTGCGTCGCGGCGGCCGGCGCGCGGTCGGTCAGCCTGGGCGCCTGCCAGTCGCGGGAGCCGCCGGAGCAGTAGACGCACGCCGGGCCCCGGGAGCCGGCGAACCGGCCGGTGGTGGCGAAGGTCGGGGGCGAGCAGGCGGCGGCGCCCGCGACCAGCGCGGCGCACAGGGCGGAGCGGGAGATGAGGCTCATGACGACCTCCGGTCGCGTTCGGGTTCGTGCGTCCGGCCCGGCTCCCGCTCATCCACCGGCGCCCGGTCCGCGCGTTGGCCAGCGCGCGGGGTCCCGTCCGCGACGGAACCAGGAGCGCCCCTCGAGGTCTGGATGGACCACGGACGGGGCCTTCCTCAACGAAAAACGGCCCCCGTGCGGTGCACGGGAGCCGTCTTCGGCGGGAGAGGGGAAGTGCAACGCGCGTGCCAATTCCGGGTGCAGCTATCTCGTTGAGTCGCATCCCGATGTGCAGAAACACGCCATCGCGTCGGACTGCTCCGTCATCCTCATCCCCCGCCCTGAAACTGCTTCCGGATGGACGAGGGGCGGGCCCGTGCATTGCGGATACCCGTCCGGTTCGCCAGCTTCGCGCGCTTCCCACACGCCCATGACCCACGCGCCGCACCATCCGGTGACCGACCAGCCCCGCCTGACGCGTTTCGCCTGGCTTTCCATTGCCGCCGCGGTGGTGACCATCGCGCTGAAGTTCGGCGCGTTCCTGGTCACCGGCTCGGTGGGGCTGCTGTCGGACGCGCTGGAGAGCCTGGTGAACCTGGCGGCCGCGATCATGGCGCTGGCGATGCTGACGGTGGCCGCGCGGCCGCCGGACGAGGAGCACGCGTACGGCCACAGCAAGGCCGAGTACTTCGCCAGCTCCTTCGAAGGCGCGCTGATCATCATCGCCGCGGCGAGCATCGCCTACTCGTCGGCGGTGCGGCTGATGCACCCGCAGCCGGTGCGCGACCCCGTGCTCGGCATCGCCATCTCCGCGGCGGCGCTGGTGGTGAACCTGGTCGTGGCCGTGCGGCTGCTGCGCGCGGGGCGCCGCTACCGCTCGATCGCGCTGGAGGCCGACGCGCACCACCTGCTGACCGACGTATGGACCACGGTGGGGGTGATGGCGGGGGTGGCGGCGGTGGCGCTCACCGGGTGGCACTGGCTGGACCCGGTGATCGCCATCGTGGTGGCGCTGAACGTGGTGCGCATCGGGATCGGGCTGATGCGGCGCTCGGCGCTGGGGCTGCTGGACACCGCCATCCCCGAGGACGACCGGGCGACGGTGGTGCGCATCCTGGACCGCTACGCGCCCGAGGGCGCCGAGTACCACGCGCTGCGCACGCGGCAGGCGGGGATGCGGCGCTTCGTCTCGGTGCACGTGCTGGTGCCGGGCGAGTGGAGCGTGCAGAAGGGGCACGAGCTGCTGGAGCGGATGGAGGAGGAGATCCGCGACGCCATCCCCAACTCCACCGTGTTCACGCACCTGGAGCCGCTGGAGGACCCCGTCTCGTTCGAGGACGTGCGCCTGGAGCGCCTCCGCGCCGGCCGCCCCGCCCCCGTGCCGGGCGACAGCGGGGCGGAGGGAGGCGGGCGGAGGGACGGGACGCAGGGGGATGGGGACCCGGCCGTGGAGCAGAAGCGCGCGAACCGGCCGACGGGGGAGCCGTAGGGAAAGCGCGACTATCCGCACTCTTCAACCCTGAATGAATTCGGGGGCAACAAAAGCACAAAGTCCCTGCGGGACTGCGGCCTTTGCATTCTCCACCCCCCGAGGCATTCGCGCGGCGGAATGCCAGCCGGCATCTGCTCTCGTTCGAAGCATCCTGCCCGCCCGGTGGCCCCCTTCCCCGACCCCTCCGCCCGCTCCGCGGGGGAGGGGAGAACTCATCGCGCGGAGAGGCTTTCGGAGCGCGTCCGATGCTGGACGACAGTCCCGCAGGGACTTTGTGCGGTTGTTGCCCCCGAATTTCATTCGGGGGAATGCGGCGCGACCATCCCCATTTCCCCATCTCCCCGCTCGCTGCCGGTAGGGAGGCACCCTACAGCGGTTTCAGGTACGCGCGGACTGACCGGCGGCGCGGGGGCGGGTAGCTTTCTTCCCGGCGAAGGGCCCGGGAAGATCGTTCGTGTGCCCCGGGCATCCGCGTATCAGGGTGAAGGAGGGGCGATGCCCACGACGTGGTACGGACCGAATCGGAAGCGCCGCGCGCGGCCCGGGGTGGGGCGGGTGCTGCTGCGGATGCCGCTGTTCTACAAGGTGCTGCTGGCCAACGCCGCCATCGTGGTGCTGGTCGCCGCGGCGAGCGCCGCCGCGGCCGGCCGCCTGCTGCGCGGGGCGCCGGAGCTGGCGTCGGTCGCGCTCTTCCTGCTCATCGGCTCCGTCTGCGCGTCGGTGACGCTGCCGCTGTACGCGGCGGTGCTGCGGCTGGCGCTGGGCCCGCTCGACGCGCTGGAGCACGCCGCCGAGAAGGTGGCCGGCGGGCAGATGGACGCCCGCGCGCCGCTGCCGCGCATCGCCGACCCGCGGCTGGAGCGCGTGATCCGGGTCTTCAACCGCCTGCTCGACGGGCTGGCGGCGGACCGGCAGCGGCTGCGCGAGGTGGCGGCCCGCGCCTTCCGCGCGCAGGAGAGCGAGCGGGTGCGGATGGCGCACGAGCTGGAGGGCGAGACGGCGCAGTCGCTGTCGGCCATCCTCCTGCGGCTGCGCATCGCGCGGCGCAGCACCGGCGCGGCGGCGCGCGAGAAGCTGCTGGACGCGCTGCGCGACGACATCGTGGGGCTCACCGACCGCATCCGCGACTTCGCGGGGATGCTGCACTCGCCCACGCTGGCCGAGGTGGGGCTGGTGCCGGCCATCGAGGGCTACTGCCGCCGCGTCGCCGCCCACTCGGGGGTGGAGATCACCGTGCGCGGCGACGCCGGGGCCGGGGGGATGCTGGCGGCCGACGGCGAGCTGGCGCTGTACCGCGTGGTGCAGGAGGCGCTGTCGAACGTGCTGCGCCACGCCGGCGCGTCGAAGGCCCGCGTGGAGGTGGCGCGCGAGGGCGGGTGCGTGGTGGCCACCATCCGCGACGACGGCCGCGGCTTCGAGGTGGGCGACACGGAGGCGCGCGAGCCCTGCCTGGGCTTTTTCGGGATGCGCGAGCGCGCGCTGTACGCGGGCGGCGCGGTGGAGGTGGAGAGCGCGCCGGGCGCCGGCACCCGCGTGAAGGTGCGCATTCCCGTCGCCGGCGCGGCGGACCGGCTCCCCGCGCGCGCCGCACGGCCCGCGCTGGAGGCGACCGCGGCGTGAGAGCCGAGCGCACGGCGGGCGGACACCGCCACGGAGCGGGGTGACGCGTGTACTCCCTCGTCCGCAGGTTCATCAAGACGGGGCTGGGCTTCGGCCTGGCCGGGCTGGTGCTGGGGGTGTGGATGCTGGCCATGCGCGAGGTCGGCGGGCGCTGGCCCAGCCCGTACCTGGTTTCCGCCCACGCGCACGCGGTGCTCGTGGGCTTCGTCATGTTCCTGATCCTGGGCGTGGCGCTCTGGCTCTTTCTCCGCCCGGAAAAGGACGATACCCGCTACCGCCCGGCGCGCATCGAGGCGGCGTACTGGATCCTGGCGCTGTCGACGGGCGCGCGGTTCGTGGCGGAGATGTCGCGGGCGTGGGTCCGGGTGCCGTGGCTGGGATGGATCGTGCTGGCCGGCGGCGTGGGGCAGGCGGCGGGGCTCGTCCTCTACTTCTGGACCATGTGGGGCCGCATCCGCCCCGTCGGCAGCCACCTGCGCGAGGCCAAGGGGGAGAAGTTCTGAGCGGGCGTGACAAGTCACCACCGGTCTGCCGGGCGAATGAATTCGCGGCAACAACTGCACAAAGTCCCTGCGGGACTGCTCCCCGGCATCCGCCGATGCGCCGGCTTGCGCGGTGGGCAGGGCTCCTGGCCGGGTGGGCAGGGGCTTCTCGACCGGGCAGGTCTCGGATGGCAGTCCCGGAGGGACTTCGTGCTTTTGTTGCCGCGAATTCATTCGCCTTTCCCGGATGATGCATCGATGCGGAACCTGTATCTCCTGAACGTCACCATCCACGTCATGGCGGCGATGCTGTGGCTGGGCGGGATGTTCTTTCTGGCCGCGGTGGGTGCGCCGGCGCTGCGCGCCGTGGAGCCGGCGGAGCTGCGCGCGCGGCTCTTCGCGCAGATCGGGCGGCGGTTTCGCGGCGTCGGGTGGGGCGCCATCGCGGTGCTGGTGGCCACGGGCGTCGGGAACCTGGCGTTCACCGGCGCCTTCCGCGGCGGCGCCATCCTCCGCGCGGAGTTCTGGGCGACCGCGTACGGCCACGCGCTCGCCTGGAAGCTCGTCTCCGTCGCGGCGATGATCTCCGTCTCCGCCCTGCACGACTTCTGGCTGGGCCCGCTCGCCGGCCGCCTGGCCGCGGGGACGCCGGAGGCGCTGCGGGCGCGCCGCCGGGCCGCGTGGCTGGCGCGTACCAACGCGGCCGTCGGCATCGTCATCGTGGCCGCGGCGGTCCGCCTGGCGCGCGGGGGATGAGGACGGCGGAGAGGCGATCCATCCCCCGCTGTCAACCCTGCAATCCGCGTCCGCCCCGCAGTAGATTCCCGCCCTGACGAGCGGCCGCCCGCGCCGGCTCGGCATCCCCACTTTCGCACCTTCGCACTCTCGCACTTCCGTGACCCAGTACGCCGACCGCATCGCCGCCGAGCTTTCCCTGCGCACGCCCCAGGTCCGCGCCGCGCTGGAGATGCTGCTGGAGGGGAACACCATCCCCTTCGTGGCCCGCTACCGGAAGGAGGCCACCGGCGAGCTGGACGAGGTGCAGCTGCGCGACATCCGCGACCGGCACGAGTACCTGGCCGAGCTGGACGCCCGCCGCGCCGCCATCCTCAAGTCCATCGACGAGCAGGGGAAGCTGACCCCCGAGCTGAAGTCGGCCATCGATCGCGCCGACACCAAGCAGCTGCTCGAAGACCTGTATCTCCCCTACAAGCCGAAGCGCCGCACCCGCGCCACCATCGCCACCGAGAAGGGCCTTCTCCCCCTCGCCGAGCTGCTTTGGGCGGGAGAGATGGGCGATGCGGAGCTGCGCGCGGCCGCGGCCGGCTTCGTGGACGCGGAGAAGGGCGTCGCGTCGGATGACGAGGCGCTTGCCGGGGCGCGCGACATCATCGCCGAGCGCGTCAGCGACGACGCGGCGGCGCGGGCGTACGTGCGCGAGCAGGTGTGGGCAAAGGGGGTGATGGAGAGCCGCGCCGCGCGCGGGAAGGAGAACGAGGTCAGCAAGTTCCAGGACTACTACGACTTCTCCGGGCCGGTGAAGGCGCTCCCCTCGCACCGCATCCTCGCCATCCGCCGCGGCGAGAGCGAAGAGTTCCTGACCGCGCGCATCACCGCCCCCGACGACGAGCTGGTCGCCGTCCTCCGCCGCAAGTACGCCGAGGGCCGCCGCGCGGTGGAGCAGATGGGGATGGCGGTGGAGGACGCGCATCACCGCCTCATCTCCCCCTCGGTGGAGGTCGAGGTGCGGATGGAGCTGAAGCAGCGGGCCGACGAGGAGGCCATCTCCATCTTCGGCAAGAACCTGGAGGCGCTCCTCCTGGCGCCGCCGGCGGGGGAGCGGACCGTGCTCGGGGTCGACCCGGGGTACCGGACCGGGTGCAAGCTGGCCGTCGTCTCCAACACCGGCCAGCTGCTGGAGACGGGGCACGTCTACCTGCACCAGGAGGACCGGGCGAAGCGCGACCTGGCGCGGATCGTGGAGCAGCACCGCATCGAGCTGATCGCCGTCGGCAACGGCACCGCGAGCCGGGAGACGGAGAAGCTGGCGAAGGAGGCCATCCGCGACCTGCCCGCGGAGCGGCGGCCGGTCGTGGTGATGGTGAACGAGGCGGGGGCGTCGGTCTACTCGGCCAGCGACGTGGCGCGCGAGGAGTTTCCCGAGCTGGACCTGACCCTGCGCTCGGCGGTGTCGATCGCGCGGCGGCTGCAGGACCCGCTGGCGGAGCTGGTGAAGATCGACCCCAAGTCCATCGGCGTGGGGCAGTACCAGCACGACGTCAGCCAGACGCGGCTGAAGCGGCGGCTGGACGAGACGGTGGAGAGCTGCGTAAACCGCGTGGGCGTGGAGCTGAACACCGCCTCGGCCGCGCTGCTGGGGTACGTGGCCGGGATCGGGCCCACCGTCGCGCAGCGCATCGTGCAGCACCGCGACGCGTCGGGCGCCTTCCGCTCGCGCGCGGAGGTGACGAAGGTTTCCGGGCTGGGGCCGAAGACCTTCGAGCAGGCCGCCGGCTTCCTGCGCGTGCGCGGGGGGAAGCATCCGCTGGACGCCTCGGCCGTGCACCCGGAGCGGTACGCGCTGGTGGAGCGCATTGCCGCCGACGTGGGGGTGAAGGTGGATTCACTGGTGGGCGACGAGGCCGCCATCTCCCGCATCGAACCACGGAGGTACGTGGGCGACGGGGTGGGGCTGCCGACGCTGGAGGACATCCTGGCCGAGCTGCGCAAGCCCGGCCGCGACCCGCGCCAGGCGTTCGAGGCGCCGCAGTTCCGCGACGACGTGCAGAAGGTGGAGGACCTGAAGGAGGGAATGGTGCTGCAGGGCACCGTCACCAACGTGGTGGCATTCGGCGCGTTCGTGGACGTGGGCGTGCACCAGGACGGGCTCGTGCACGTCTCCCACCTCTCCAACCGCTTCGTGAAGGACCCCAACGAGGTGGTGAAGCCGGGCGACCGCGTGACCGTCCGCGTCCTCTCGGTCGACGTCCCCCGCCAGCGCATCGCCCTGTCGATGAAGGACCCGGCGCAGGGCGGGCAGGGGAGGCCCGCGGAGCCGCGGAAGCCGGACGCGCGCAAGCCCGAGCCCAAGCGCGCACCCGAGCCGCCGCGCCCCGGCGTCGCCCCCAACGGGATGCGCATCGTCACGAAGAAGTAGCGTCCGCGGCTCCCGGCGTCGCTGGATCTCACGCGGAGACGCGGAGACGCAGAGAACTCACCGCACGCCCGGCGTTCTCCGCGTCTCCACGGAATCGTCATCCAGAATGAGCGCGCGCCCACGCCGTCAGCGCTGCCGAGACATCGCCAACTGCGTCATCGGAAGATGGTGTCGTGCTGGATTCGCCTTCGTGCGAGCCCGCCGCGCCGTTGAACGGCCGGCGACGATCATCCCCCTGATTCCATGCCGGTTCGATATGTCGGAAATTTCCGACATGTCGATCCGCCTACCCGCATCCATCCCCCGTCCTCGTCCCCCTCGCCGATGCCACTCATCGCGCCCGAGACCGGCGGTCACACGCCATTGGCGGCACGGCGACGAACCATCATCCCGATGACGCAGTTGACGGCGTAGGCATGCGCCGGAATCCGAGCTTGTGCGCGAGCGGGGCTTCAGCCAGCCGCGACCGGCGCGCGGCGGCGGAAGGTGTGGGCGATGAACGCCAGCCCTGCGGCGATGAAGGCGAGGGCGATGAGGCCGGAGCGCCAGTCGGCCACGCCGTCGTCGAACACGTCGAAGAGGTACAGGCCGCCCTGCACGCCCGCGGCGATTCCCGCGAGGTAGATCGCGAGCACGCGGCCGGCGGTCAGCTCGCTGCGTCTCTGCATCACCCCTCCCTCCCGATGTTTGCTGGACTTCCGGCTGCGGACGAAGCACGTTGGGTGGAATCGATCTGCATCGCGTACGCAGTCCGGGAGGGCCGTGTTTCGGCTTGGCGTACGTTGGTCGAAATCCGTCGATTGTCTCAGCACAGAGGCAGTTGACAGCGAGCGTAGAGTGTTTTACCTTAGCAGTAAGCAATTGTTGTACGGCAGATGTTTAGCTGCCGGGGATGAACCTTCAGGGGAGGATGTGACGATGACGCAGACCGCCAACGAGACCTCGACCGCGACCATCTGGGCGATCGACCCGGCGCACACGATCGTGGAGTTCTCGGCCAAGCACATGATGATCACCACGGTGAAGGGCCGCTTCACGGACGTGTCGGGCGAGATCCACATGGACGAGACGCACCCGGACCGCTCGGTGGCGACCGCCGAGCTGGGCGTGGCGAGCATCAACACCGGCGTGGGCCAGCGCGACGACCACCTTCGCTCGGCCGACTTCCTGGACGCGGAGAACTTCGGCAAGATCACCTTCCGCAGCACGAAGGTGGAGGGCGCGGTGGACCGCGTCGGCGACACCTTCCAGCTCACGGGCGACCTGACCATCCGCGGCACCACGCGGCCGGTGACGCTCGAGGTGACCTTCGACGGGCGCGGCAAGGACCCGTGGGGCGGCGAGCGCGCGGCCTTCAGCGGCACCGGCAAGATCGACCGGCGCGACTTCGGGCTCACCTGGAACCAGGCGCTCGAGACCGGCGGCATCCTGGTCGGCAACGAGATCAAGATCTCGGTCGAGGTGCAGGCGGTGCGCGCCTGATCCAGGCGCATCACCGGGAAACGGGAGGGCGAGACGACGCTTCGTCTCGCCCTCCCGTTTTTGATCCCCCTCCGGCTCCTTGCCCGGCTTACGCCGCCGGCGGATTCGGCGGCGTCGGATTCGGCGGCGGTCCGGCGGGTGGGCCGGGCGGCGGCGGGGCGGGCGGACCGTGCTGGAAGCTTCCGGCGCGCGGGTCGCGCGGCGGACGGTTGCGGCGGAGGCGGCGCAGCAGCTTGGCCAGGAGCCAGCCGATCGCTGCGAAGACCAGCGCCAGCGGGAGCAGCCATCCCAGCATGGCGATGAACCCGGCCAGGAAGCCCACGAAGTTCCGCCACGCCTCGGCGAACGCGCTCAGGATCGGGTTCCGTCCCGGCGACAGCACGGGATAGCGCTCGTGCAGCACGACGGAGAGAGTGCTCATCGACACGCGGGCGCGGAGGAAGCGCAGCCGGCCCTCGTAGCGCTCGATCTCCTCGCGCACGCGCGCCAGCTCGCGCTCGACTGCGAGGACGTCTTCCAGCTTGCCGGTGCGCGTGGCGAGCAGGCTCACCAGCCGCTCCTCCAGCCGCCGCGCGTTCTGCATCCGCGCGGTGACGTCGACGTACTCCTCGCCCACGTCCTGCGTGGACGTCTGCTGCGATTCCAGCCTGCCCACCGGCTTCAGCCCGTTCAGCGCCGCGTCCCACCTGGCGCTGGGGATCTTCAGCTCCAGCGTGGCCTCGCGCGCGTTCTCCGAGCCGGACTGCACGGACGTGTTCGCCACATAGCCGCCCAGCTGCGCCGCCAGCCGCTGCACCCGCGCGATCGCCGGCTCCAGCGAGTCCACCCGCACCGTGGCCTGGCCGGTGCGGATGATCATGGGCGTGGCGGCGGCGGCGCTGGCGGTGTCGGAGCCGGACTGGCCGGGAGGCGCCGTCGGGGCGACGGGCGTGCTGTCGGCGGAGACGGCGCCCTGCTCCAGCCCGTTGGTGATGGCGTCGGGCTTGGGCGCCGTGGCCGGCGCCGCCGTCGTGGGCGCGGCGCTGGCCCCGCCTTCGTAGACCCCGCGGTCGCCCGAGTCCCTGCCGCAGGCGGCGGCCGCGAGCGGGGCGAGGAGGGTGAGGGAGATGGCGAATCTGCGCATCGTCATGGGCGTGTGGGGGGTGGGCGGGGTGGAACGGGAGAGGGCGGGGGGATTCTGACCGTCAGCCCTCCGCGAGCTCGCGGGCGATGCGGCCCAGGCGGCGGACGGTCTCGCGCACGTCGTCCTCCGTGGTGCGCGGGTTGATGGTGCACAGGCGCAGCGCCGCGCGGCCACGCAGCTCGGTGGTGCTCAGCATCGCCCAGCCGCTGCGCGTCATGGCGGCGGTGGCGCGGCGCTGCAGGTCGTCGCCGGCCGCGGGCTCCATCTCCACCCCGCGCCAGCGGAAGGTGACGATGCCGAGCCGCGCCGGCGTCAGGATCTCCCAATCGTCCGACGACCGCAGCTCCTCCTCGGCGATCTCGGCCTGGCGGATCCCCCAGTCGATGGCGGCGCGGAAGGCGTCCATCCCGAACGTCTGGATGGAGAGCCAGAGCTTGAACGCGCGGAAGCCGCGGGTGAGCTGCACGCCCCAGTCGCGGAAGTTCACCTCCTCGGCCGAGACGTCGCTGTCCCTGAGGTACTCGGGGACCTCGCGGAAGGTGTCGCGCAGCGCCCGCGCGTCGCGGACCAGCACGGCGCCGCACTCGAAGGGCTGGAAGAGCCACTTGTGCGGGTCCATGGAGATGGAGTCCGCCTCGCCCAGCCCGGCCAGGAGCGCGCGCCCGGCTCCGGTGAGCGCCGCGGCCGCCCCGTACGCGCCATCGACGTGCATCCACACCCCCGCCTCGCGGCAGATGCGGGCGATCTCGGGGAGCGGATCGACGGCGCCGGTGTTGGTGGTCCCCGCGTTGGCGACCACGGCGAAGGGCGTCCGCCCGGCGCGCGCATCCGCGCCGATGGCGACGGCCAGCGCACGGACGTCGAGGCGGAAGTCGGCGGTGGACGGGAGGAGGCGAAGCTGGCCGGGCTCGAACCCCAGCACCCGCGCGCCGCGGGCGATGGAGGAATGCGTCTGGTCCGACGCGTAGATCACCGCGCCGGCGAAGCCGCCCGTGCCGAACCGCCGGTGCCGGGCGACCGCGAGCGCGGTCAGGTTCGCCATCGACCCGCCGCTGACGAACGCGCCGCCCGCGCCCTGGGGCAGCCCGCACGCCTCCCGCAGCCAGTCCACCGTCACCAGCTCGCACTCGGCGGCGCCGGCGGCCGTCGCCCACGCCCCGGCGAACGGGTTGAAGCCGCTCGCCAGCGCGTCCGCCATCGCCCCCACGAAGTTGCCGGGCGAGGGGACGTACGCGAAGAAGCGGGGGTGCGCGGGCGGCGACATGGGCCCCAGCACGTCGCGCCGCGCCCGCTCCAGCGCCGCCTCCCAGCCCACGCCCGCGGCGGGCGCCGGCTCGCGCAGCCGGGCCTCCATCTCCGCGCGCGGCGCCCCGCCCGCCACCGGCCGCTCGTGCAGATGCGCGACCTCGTCCACGATCATGTCCACGACGCGGTAGCCGAGCGCGCGCATCTCCTCGGGGGAGAGCTGGAGGGTGGGGATTGGATCGGATGGCATCAGGGTGATTCGATCTGCGGTGATGGTGATTCGGAATGTCGGGGCCGGGGAGGGGGCCACCCAGGCGGGCAAGATGCCTCCACCCCAAGCCGAAGCCTCTCCTCGGGATTAGGTCTCCCCCACACCCAGGCAGTTTTGGGGGAGGGGGCGGGGGGAGAGGGCCGCGGCGCCAGGCGTGCACCGTCGTCCGTCGTTCCGCGCCGGCATCACCTCGCATCCCGCGCCGCCGCTCGTCCTCAGTCGTCGCCCCGCATCTCCTACACGTCCCGTTCCGCGGGCGAATCTCCGCCCCTGATCTTCCGTCCCCATGTGCCGTAACGACTTGCGCGCACGGGCGTCGCGGAGGGCGGTGGCACCGCGTTTGACGGGATGTTCGATGGACGTTCAGTTTCTCCGCTCAACCCGTTCAGTGAACACGTGCCCATTCCGCCGCGCATCCTGATCCTGGCCGCCGTGCTCGCCGCGTGCTCCGGCGCGCGCGAGCCCGTGCCGGCGCCCATGCTCGCGCGCGCGGAAACCGCCGCCATCGCCGTGAAGCCGGCCGACGCCCCGCCGCCGGGCTACTCCACTCTCGCGCCCGTCGACCAGGCATGGGTCGACCGCACGCTGCGGTCGCTCACGCTGCGCGAGAAGGCGGGGCAGATGGTGCTGGCGTGGATCAGCGGGCGTTACGCCGGCGAGGCGCAGGGCGACATGCCCGCGGCGGTGCGCTGGGTGGAGCGCGACCGCGTGGGCGGCTTCATCATCTCCACCGGCACCCCGGCGGAGCTGGCGGGAAAGATGAACGCGCTGCAGCGCCGCGCCCGCGTGCCGCTGCTGATGGTCACCGACCTGGAGAGCGGGCCGGGGATGCGCCTCACCGGCTCGGGCACCGACTTCCCGCCGGTGATGGGGCTCGCGGCGACCGGCTCGGACTCGCTCGCCTTTGCCGTCGGGCGCGTGATCGGGCTGGAGGGGCGGGCGGTGGGCATCGGGCTCACGCTGTCGCCCGTGCTGGACGTGAACTCCAATCCGCAGAACCCCATCATCAACACCCGCTCCTTCGGCGAGGACCCGGCCAGCGTGGGCCGCTTCGCCGCCGACTACGTGCGCGGGGTGCACGCCGGCGGGATGCTGGCGATGGGAAAGCACTTTCCCGGGCACGGCGACACGCACACCGACTCGCACATGGCGCTGCCGCAGGTGGACGCCACCCGCGCGCGGCTGGACGCGGTCGACCTCCCCCCCTTCCGCACCGCCATCGCCGCCGGGATGGACGGGATGCTGGTGGGCCACATCGCCCTTCCCAACGTGGCGGGCGACGCGGTGCCGGCCTCCATCTCGCCGAAGGTGACGGGGGCCATCCTGCGGGGGGAGATGGGGTTCCGCGGCCTCGTCTCCACCGATGCGTTCAACATGCGCGGGCTCACCAGCCGCTACGGGCAGGGCGATGCGGCCGTGCGCGCCATCCAGTCCGGCGCCGACATCCTGCTGCAGCCCGAGGACATCCCCGGCGTGCTGGACGCGGTGGAGCGCGCGGTGCGCGAGGGCCGCATCACCGAGGCGCGGATCGACGAGTCCGCGCGGCGCGTTCTGGAGGCCAAGTCGCGGCTGCGCCTGCAGGCCGGGCGCCTGGCCGACCCCGCGGCGATGGGGCGCACCGTCGGCAGCATCGAGCACCGGCGCCTGGCGGCCGAGGTGGCGCGCCGCTCGATCACGCTGGTGCGCGACGCGCGTGGGCTGGTGCCGTTCGCGGCGGGCGCGCGGCGCATCCTCTCCATCACCTACGCGGGCGGCGGGTCCACGACGGGCGCGGTCTTCAACGCCACGCTCGCCGGCGGCGGGCGGACGGTGACGGCGGCGCGAATCGGCGGCGCGCCGGGGGCGGCGGAGCTGGCGTCGCTGCGCGCGCAGGCGGAAGGCGCGGACGTGGTCGTCGTCTCCGCGTACGTGAACCCCGTGCAGTACCGCGGCTCGGTGCAGGCGGGCGGGGGGTTCAGCGACTTCGTGGAGTCGCTGGCGCGCGCGGGGCGGCCGGTGGTGGTGGTGTCGTTCGGCAGCCCGTATCTGCTGAGCGCCTTTCCGTCGATCCCCGCGTACCTGCTGGCGTGGGGCCCCGAGGCCGTGTGCCAGGAGGCCGCCGCCCGCGCGCTGCTGGGCCAGGCGCCCATTGGCGGCCGCCTGCCGGTGAGCCTCACCGCGGAGGTGCGGCGGGGGACGGGGATCATGCGGCCGGCTGCATCGCGGTAGACCCCGGGTGGGGAGATGGGGAGGCGGAGAAGGGCGGGAAGGGCGAATGAATTCGCGGCAACAACGGCCCGAAGTCCGCCTTCGCGGACTCGCGCGGCGCCATCGTGGCGGCTCCGAGGCGATGGTGCCTCCTGATCGTGTTGGGAAAGCAGGGCGGAGATGACGGAGAAGGAGAAGATGCTGGCCGGCGAGCTGTACCGCGCCTCCGATCCGGAGCTGGTGGCGGAGCGGGCGCACGCGCAGCGGCTGATCGCCCGCTTCAACACGCTGGCGGACGAGCATCCGTCGTCCGGCGCGGCGGTGCTGCGCGGGCTGCTGGGGGAGGTGGGCGAGGGGTGCGTGGTGATGCCGTCGTTCCGCTGCGACTACGGCTACAACATCCGGATGGGCCGCAACACCTTCGTCAACTACGACTGCGTGTTCCTGGACCCCGGCCGCATCACCATCGGCGCGGACGTGCAGATCGCCCCCGCGGTGCAGATCTACACCGCCGGCCACCCGCTGGACGCGGAGGAGCGCCGCTCCGGCGCCGAGTTCGCGCGGCCGGTCACCATCGGCGACGGCGTGTGGATCGGCGGCGGCGCCATCATCTGCCCCGGCGTGGCCATCGGCGCGAACGCGGTGATCGGCGCAGGCAGCGTCGTCACCCGCGACCTCCCCCCGAACGTCGTCGCCGCGGGGAACCCGTGCCGCGTGCTGCGGGAGCTGGAGACCTGATCGAGAGGGAGAGGTGGCGTGCGGGAAAGCATGCATCCTGCCCGCCTGGCTGGCCCCCTCCCCCGGCCCCCTCATCGAGGCGGCACCCTCGTCTCGGAGCCGCAGAGGTGGTGCGGCGCGAGTCCGCGAAGCCGGACTTTGTGCAGTTGTTGCCGCGAATTCATTCGCCCTTCCAAGCCGGCCTGAACACACCCCAGCCCATCCCGCCGTGAACCGCATCGCCATCCCCATCCCCCTCCTCCTCGCCGCGCTCGCCGCCTGCACGCCGCGGCCCGTCGTCGCACCCGCGCCGGCGCCAATGCCCGCGCCCGCGCCGGCCGAGCCCGCGCAGCCGCCACGCGTCGCGCCCGTGGGCACGCTCACCGGCGCGGCGCCGGGGGAGGTGGGGATGGAGGCGGGGCTCCCCGCGCGGCTGGATTCGCTGGCGAACGCGGCCATCGCGAACCACGCGGCCAGCGGCATCGCCATCGCCGTGGGAAGATGGGGGCGACTGGTGCACCTGCGCGGCTACGGCGCCATCGACTGGGCGCCGGGGTCGCCGCCGGTGACGGACAGCACGCTGTTCGACATGGCGTCGGTCACCAAGGTGGTCGCCACCACCACGCTGGCGGCGATGCTGGAGGAGCAGGGGCGGCTGGACCTGGACCAGCGCGTGAGCTGGTACCTGCCGGGGCTGAGCGATACCACCAAGCAGCGCATCACCCTGCGGCAGATCCTGACGCACCGCGGCGGGTTCGAGGCGTTCGCGCCGCTGTACCGCGAGTTCCGCGGCCGCGAGCAGTACCTGGCGCAGATCGGCGCGCGCCCGCTGAAGTACGCGCCCGGCACCGCCACCGTCTACAGCGACTGGGACCTGGTGCTGGCCGGGCTGGTGGTGGAGCGCGTGGCCGGCCAGCCGCTGGACCGGCTGGCGGCGGAGCGCATCTTCGCGCCGCTGGGGATGCGCGACACGCGCTTCCGGCCGGACCCGGCGCTCCGCCCGCGCATCGCCATGACCGAGGTGGATTCGGCGCGTGGCCACATCTGGGGCGAGGTGCACGATCCCAACGCCTGGGCGCTGGGCGGGGTGGCGGGGCACGCGGGATTGTTCAGCAGCGCGCGCGACATGGCCATCTTCGCGCAGATGCTGCTGAACGGCGGCGAGTACGGCGGCGCGCGCATCCTCCGCGCTTCGACGGTGGCGCGCTGGACGGCGGCGGAGTTCGCGCGCAGCAGCCGCGCGCTGGGGTGGGACACGCCGTCGCCCAACTCGTCCGCGGGGCGGTTCTTCTCCCCGCGCAGCTTCGGGCACACGGGCTACACGGGCACCTCCATCTGGGTCGATCCCGAGCGCGGCCTCTTCGTCGTCATCCTCACCAACCGCGTCGATCCGACCAGCGAGAACAACCGGCACGTCGCGCTCCGCCGCGCCGTCGCCGACGCCGTGCAGGGCGCGATCGTGGACGCGCCGCTGGTCGACTGGGAGGCGCGGGCGCGGTAACCACGCTTGCCACGGCGCGTTACAGGCGCGACATTGCATCATCGCTGGCGATTCGCCGGCTCGTCGTCTCCTCCCTAGTCCAGGGGCCCCCCTTCCGCCCCTCCGCTTCGGTCCAGGCCTCGGACCGCCGTGTCGCCCCCGGATCTCCCGGAGGGCGCATGCCGAAAAAGCTCATCCTGATCGTGGAGGACAACGAGGACACGCGCTTCGTGTTCTCGGCCATCCTCAACTACGACGGATACCGCATCGTGGAGGCGTGCAACGGCGCGCTGGGATTCGAGCGCGCGCTGGAGCACCACCCCGACCTGGTCATCACCGACATCGATATGCCGGTGATGGACGGCTTCGCCGCGGCGCGCCGGATGCGCGGCGACGAGCGGACCTGCGCAATCCCCATCCTCGTCATCACCGGGAACGACTTCACCCTCGCCGAGCAGGCGGAGGCCGATTCCCTCTTCGACGGCTGCTTCTCCAAGCCCATGCAGCCCAGCCGCGTGCTCGCGGAGGTCCAGCGGATGATCGGCCCGCCCGGCGGCTGAGGAGCGCGGCCCGCGTCTCCCATCGCCCGGCATCACCACGGCCTTACCGAAACGGGGTTCCATGACCACCCACGGGGCGCGCCTGCGCCTCCAGGAGCTGCGCGGGGCGTTCGACACGCTCACCCGCACCCACGACGGGCTCTCGGTCCTCCCCGCGCCCCTGCAGCCCGACGGCGATGCGCGACAGTCGATCGACCTGCGCCTGATCGGAGCGGGGAGCCCCGAGGTGCTCCTGCGCGTTTGGACCAACTCCGCCGACCTGACCGCGCGCTCCGGCGCCGACCACCTGAGCGCCGGGCGCGGCGAGATCAGCGACAGCCTGGGCGTGGCGCTGGACAGCGGCTTCGCGTGGGACGCCTCGGTGTGCGACTCGGCCGACGAGCTGGCGCGCCTTCTCCTGAAGCACATGCGCCGCCGCCTGAAGGCGGTGGGCGAGCTGCTGCCGGACGGGTGATCCCGGGTCCGCCGGAAGAATGAAGCAGAGGAGCGGGGATCGAATCCCTGCTCCTCTGCTTTTCCGTGCGGATCCGTTCTGCCGGACGATCCGCGATCAGCTCGCGAACACCTCGTGGAGATGCTGGAGGAGGTGCTCGACGGCGGCGGCCGGGGGCGCGGGGCCACCCCGGCGGTAGCGCACGTATTCGGTCGTCTCCTCCGCCGCGGCGAGGGCATCGTCCCACGCGCCCCGTTCGGCGTCCGATGACAGCGCCGCGAGCAGGCGCAGGCTCTCGATGCGGATCACCTCGTCGCCCGCCGTTTCCGCGCCCTGGCGCACCAGCAGGCCCAGGGCGCGGGCTTCGCCGTGCTCGCCGGCCTCGGCGCAGGCGCCGGCCACGCGGTTCATCACGTGCAGCGTCTGCAGATCGGCCCGCTGTTCGGGGGTGGAGTCGCGAAGGAGGCGGGCGAGCGGAACCAGCAGGCGGGCGGCCTCGCCGCGGCGGCCCTCGCAGGCGTGCACCTCGGCCAGGCGCAGGGGAAAGACGGTCTGCGAGCCGGGGAGCATGGCCTGGGCGGTGGCCCGCGCGCGCTCCGCGTCGCCCAGGCGCATGCTGGCCACCACGTACGCCTCCGCGCCGAAGCGCGCCAGCGGGGGCGTGGTGGCGCCCGGGAGCGCGGCGGCGAAGTCGAGCGTCTCGTCCCAGCGGCGGTTCAGGAGGAGCGCCTTCAGCGAGTCGAGCACGAAGACGTTCTCCATGAAGCTGGCGAAGGCGTCGTGGCCGGGCGCCATGACCTCCCAGTCGTCGCGGCGCACCCGCGCGCACCCGATCACCAGCGCGTCCTGGCCGGCCTGGCGGCGGAGCGCGGCCAGGCGCTCCAGCGCGCCCGCGCAGTCGCGCTGCTGCGCCTGCAGCCGCGCCAGGTTCACCCACGGCTGCACCGCGTGCGCGGTGATGGCGCGGTCGCGCGAGCGCCGCGCCAGCCGCAGCTGCCACGCCATCTGCCGCTCGCACAGCCCGCGCGCCGCGGCGGAGGCACCCGCGTGCGCCGCGATCAGGGCGGCGTTGTTGCCGATCGCCCCCACCGCGTGCGCCAGCGCGCGGGGCGCGCGCATCTCCGCGCGGACGCGCGCCAGCCGCTGCGACAGCCGCTCCGCCCAGCGGCCCAGCGGCTCGCGGGCGATACGGTCCTGGGGGAGGAGGATGGCCGTCAGGATCCCGGGAGGGAAGGCGCCGCCGTCCGTCGCCACGCCGGGGCCGTCTTGCGCGTCCGCCGCGCCGGGGGTGCCGCGCATCTCGTCCTCCCGCCGGAGTTCACGCGAGATCCACACATCTCCCGCAACATAATGCAATCAACCACCCCGCTCAATCCGGTTATCGCGTTCACCTCCTCCTCCCTGGGATCTCACGCGGAGACGCGGAGACGCGGAGGAGATTCCCACGCACCTCCGCGCCTCCGCGTCTCCGCGTGAGATCGGCTGAGGCGGCCCTTCGCGCAGGCGGCGGAGATCCTGCCGTGCAGAATGCGCCCTCGGGAGCGATGGGACGAAATCGGACACGCATTGCGCCCCACTCGCGGCGACCCTCTCCATCTTCCCCGCCCGTGAACGCTCGCTGGCCCGATGCGTGCAGCCCGGGACCGCTCACAAACACGCACTGGACCCGCAGAACCGGCTGAGAACAGATGGCGCAGACCCGTGAGCGCGTTCCCGTCGTCATCGTCGAGTACGACCAGATCGCCCGGACCATCGCCGAGCGCATCGCGGCGCTGATCCGCGAGCGCAACACCGCCGGGCGCCCGGCCGTGCTCGGCCTGGCCACCGGCAGCACCCCCATCGGCATCTACCGCGAGCTGATCCGGCTGCACCGCGACGAGGGGCTGGACTTCTCCAACGTGGTCACGTTCAACCTGGACGAGTACTATCCCATGCCGCCGGACAGCATCCACAGCTACGTCCGGTACATGTGGGAGAACCTGTTCGACCACATCGACATCCCCAGGGAGAACGTCCACATCCCCGCCGGCGACGTGCCGCGCGAGAAGGTGGAGGAGTTCTGCCGCTGGTACGAGCAGGCGATCCGCGACGCGGGCGGCATCGACTTCCAGATCCTGGGGGTCGGGAAGACGGGGCACATCGGCTTCAACGAGCCCGGCTCGGGGGTGGAGAGCCGCACCCGCCTCATCGCCCTGGACACGGTGACCCGGCGCGACGCCGCGGCCGACTTCTTCGGCGAGGACAACGTGCCCATGGAGGCCATCACCATGGGCGTGGCCACGATCCTCGAGGCGCGCGAGATCGCCCTCGTGGCGACGGGCGAGCACAAGGCCGCCATCGTCCGCCGCTCGGTGGAGGGCGAGCCCGATCCCGACGTGGCGGCGACGTATCTCCAGAACCATCCGCACGCCACCTTCTACCTGGACCCCGCGGCCTCGGCCGAGCTCACGCGCATCAAGACGCCGTGGGTGGTGGGCGAGGTGAGGTGGGACCGGAAGATGGAGATGGAGGCGGTCATCTGGCTGAGCGAGAAGACCGGGAAGTCGATCCTGAAGCTGGACACCGACGACTACCGCGAGCACCACCTGTCGTCGCTCGTCGCCCGCTACGGGAGCGCGGGGCCGCTGAACGGCGAGATCTTCAACGAGCTGCTGAGCAAGGTGCGCGGCCGGAGCCGGCTGCCCACCGACTGCCGGATCATCGTCTTCTCCCCGCACCCGGACGACGACGTGATCTCGATGGGCGGGATCCTGAACAAGCTGCACCAGAACGGAAACCGCATCACCGTGGCGTACCAGACCTCCGGCAACATCGCGGTGTTCGACCACGAGGTGCGGCGCTACCTGGACTGGCTGCAGCGCTTCAACCGCGACTTCATGCTGGCCGACGGCAAGGTGGACGAGCTGACGGGGCGGATCGAGCGCTTCCTGGACGAGAAGGGGCCGGGGCAGGTGGACATCCCCGAGGTGCTGACCATCAAGCGCCGCATCCGCGAGGCCGAGGCGGTGAGCGGGATCGAGACCTTCGGGATGGGGCGCGACCAGGCGTGCTTCCTGGACCTTCCCTTCTACCAGACCGGGAAGGTGCGCAAGGACCCCATCGGCCCCGAGGACGTGCGCATCGTGCTGGAGCTGCTGGAGCGGGTGCGCCCGGAGCTGATCTTCGTCGCGGGCGACCTGTCGGACCCGCACGGCACCCACCGCATGTGCCTGGAGGCGGTGGAGAGCGCGCTGGCCGAGTACAGCGGCGACGCGCCCGAGATGTGGTACTACCGCGGCGCCTGGCAGGAGTGGGCGGTGAGCGAGGCCGACGTGCTGGTCCCGCTCTCGGAAGAGGAGCTGCGGCTGAAGATCATGGCCATCTACAAGCACCAGAGCCAGAAGGACAAGGCGCCGTTCCCGGGGCAGGACGACCGCGAGTTCTGGCAGCGCGTGGAGGAGCGCAACACGGCGACGGCCCGGATCGTCGACCGTCTCGGCCTCCCCGAATACTTCGCCATGGAGGCGTACGTGGTGCGCAAGGAGGGGCGGCCGCTGAACCGGCCCACGCTCTCCACCGCCGAGCTGGCCGAGGCCCCGCGCCGCCGCCGCGCCAGCGACCACGCGGCGCACCTGCCCGCGGGCGCGGGCGCGGGCGGCGGGACGGGGGGAGACCTCGCGTGAGCGACGCGCCGGTGTTCGCCGGGATCGACGGCGGGGGGACGAAGACCACGCTCGCGCTGGCCGACGACGAGGGGCGCGAGCTGGCCCGGCGCGTGGGCCCGGCCGGGCTGGTGGACCCGCGCCACCCCGCGGCCACCGCCGACATGCTGGCCACGCTGGTCCGCGAGGCGCTGGCCGAGGCCGGCATCGTGGAGAAGCCCGTCGCCCTCTGCGCGGGGCTGGCCGGCGTGGGGAACGAGCGCGAGCGGCGCGAGGTGGAGGCGGCGCTGGCGGCCTCGGGCGTGGCGGGGCGCGTCCGCATCGTCACCGACGGCGAGATCGCGCTGGACGGCGCGCTGGGCGGGCGGGCGGGGGTGATGATCATCGCCGGCACCGGCTCCGTCGCCTACGCGCGCGGCGAGGACGGGCGGGTGGAGCGGTGCGGGGGATGGGGGATGGTGGTGGGCGACGAAGGGAGCGCGTGGAGCATCGGCCGCAACGGCCTGGCCGCCGCCCTCCGCGCCGCCGACGGCCGCGGCGCGGGGACGAGCCTGCTCCCGCACTTCCTGCAGCTGCTGGGGCTGGACGGGCCCAGCGGCATCCCGCCCTGGGCCGGGCGCTCGGAGAAGGCCGCCGTGGCCGCGCTGGCCGTGCACGTCATCGAGGCCGCGGAGCGGGGGGATGCGGTCGCGCTCGGCGTGGTGGAGCGCGAGGCGCGGGAGCTGGCCCGCCACGCCGTGGCCCTCGCGCGGCGGATGGCGCCGTGGAGCGGCCCCGTTCCCGTGGTCTTCCACGGCGGCGTGCTGGGCGTGGACTTCTACGCGGACGTGGTGAAGCGCGCGCTGGACGACGACGAGCAGGATTTCGAGGTCCGCCCCGCCGTCTCCGACGCCGTCGCCGGCGCGCTCTCCTACGCCCGCCGGATGCTGGAGGGCGCCGGGCGCGCGTAGCCGAAAACGGCGGATCTCACGCGGTGCCGGGGCCGTGGAAGGGCGATTGAAATCGCGGCAACAACGGCCCGAAGTCCGCCTTCGCGGACTCCCAGCCTCGGCATCTTCGCTCGACCCAAGCCAACAGAACGCCTCCGGTTCGCCTATCCGCCTCCGATGCCGGCCGAACAGCCTCGCGCAGTTTGCGAGGCTTCCCGTAGTTGTTGCTGCGGCTTCAGCCGCCGGTGCGCGGTATGCAGATTCTTCCTCGGGGTTCGGAATACGGGATGCCGGGAGATGAACGGCGTGGCGGATTGAGCGGGGTGGCGGATGCCATTATCTTGCGGGAGATGTGAGTAGCGCGCCGGCATCGGCGCGGCTCCAGACCCGCATCCCACCAAATCCGGGCCGCGCGCCCGTCCCCCCTGACACGGAGACACACCCATGCCTTCCACCACCAAGCCCATCGGCGAAGAGGATGGCACCACCAGCATCATCGGCGAGGAAGAGGCCACCACGCTGGCCGTCGGCGAGGAAGACCCGACCACCACGATGATCGTCGGCGAGGAAGACCCCATCGAGGCTGCCTCGGTGAGCGGCGTGGAAAACCCGTTCGGTGCGTTCTGAACGGCGCTTTCGCGAAGGACCGACGAGAAGGCCGCGCTTCCCCGCGCGGCCTTTTCGCTTTCCCGCCGGAGATTAGCGGGGGATGAGGAGGAGCCCGCGGGCGTTGACCGCGGCCCGGAACGTGCCGATTGTTCGAGCACATCGAATTGTGGGGAGTAGCCCACCGGCGCCCGCGGGCGCCGGCATCGCGCGGATCGTCAAGACGGGGTGCCACCGGCGCCCCCGGACGCGCGGGAGGAGCGCAAGCTGCCTCGGCGAGACCACTACGAGCACGTTCATCGTGCCGTAGGGTCTCGCTTTTTTGTTGCCCTGCGGTGCCGACGACAAGGGAGGGACGCGGAATGGCGACGAGCATCTGGTTCTGGGTGGCCTTCAACGGCTTCGTGCTGGCGATGCTGGCCCTGGACCTGGGCGTGTTCCACCGCAAGGCGCACGAGGTCCGCCTGCGCGAGGCGGCGCTCTGGAGCGGCATCTGGGTGTGCGTGGCGCTGCTCTTCAACGCGGCCATCTGGGCGTTCGCGGGGCGGCAGCCGGCGCTCGAGTTCCTCACCGGCTACCTGGTGGAGAAGTCGCTCGCGGTCGACAACATCTTCGTCATCGCGCTGATCTTCTCGTACTTCGCCGTGCCCCGCCTCTACCAGCACCGCGTGCTGTTCTGGGGCATCCTGGGCGCGCTGGTGATGCGCGGCGGCTTCATCGCCGCCGGGGCGTACGCGCTGGAGCGCTGGCACTGGGTGATCTACCTGTTCGGCGGCATCCTGCTGCTGACCGGGATCAAGCTGGCCGTGCGCAAGGACGAGGGCTTCGACCCCGCGAGCAACCCCGTGCTGCGGATGGTGCGGCGGCTGATCCCGTTTTCCGCGGAGTACGACGGGCAGCGCTTCTTCACCCGCGAGAACGGCCGGCGGATGGCCACGCCGCTGCTGATGGCGCTGGTGATGGTGGAGGTCACCGACCTGGTGTTCGCGGTGGACAGCATCCCCGCGATCTTCGCGGTCACCAAGGACCCGTTCCTGGTCTACACCTCCAACGTCATGGCCATCCTTGGTTTGCGGTCGATGTACTTCCTCCTCGCGGGGGTGGTGCACCGGTTCGTGTACCTGAAGGTGGGGCTGGCGATGGTGCTGGTGTTCGTGGGCGGCAAGATGCTGCTGGCCGACGTGGTGAAGGTGCCCGTGCTCGTCTCGCTGGCGGTGATCGCGGCGCTGATCGGCGGCTCCATCGCCTTCTCCCTCCTCCGCCCCCCGCCGAGCGACGACGAGCGCGGTGGGGATTCGGGGGATGGAGATGCGGGTGCCTCCCCCGGCCCCGGCGCGGATCGCCGCGAGGTCGTGCACGCGCCCGTGTCGGCCGACGTGCGCGCGGCGATGACCCGCGGCGGCCTCACCCGCGGCGCGAAAATGCGCCGCCGCCTGTCGCACCCCGCCGGCACGAAGCCGGGCGCGAAGGCGGCGGACACCAACCCGAACCCGCTCTTCCGCCGCCCCGTGCTGCGGCTGAAGGGATATTAGCGCGAGGGACGCGGAGAGAGGGCCGGGCCGGGCCACGCATCCCACGTCAGGCGACGGAGTGCGCAATTGCCGGAGCGCCACGATCGAAGTTACCCCCTCCCGTGATCGGGAGGGGGTACGCGGCCCCAGCCGCGGGGGGAGGGCTCCGCGATGAAGTCGGATCGAACAGAAGGTCCGCAGATCCAGGAGGAAACGAGAGATGAACAACGTGAAGGTTTTCCTGATGATGGCCGGCCTCACCGCGCTGCTGGGCGCGGTGGGAAGCATGATCAGCGGCCAGAGCGGGCTGGTGATGGCGCTGGTGCTGGCCGTGGGGATGAACTTCTTCGCCTACTTCGCCAGCGCGCAGATGGTGCTGCGCATGTACGGCGCGCAGGTGGTGGACCAGGCGCAGGCGCCCGAGCTGTACGCCATGGTCGACCGCCTGCGCCAGCGCGCCGGGCTGCCGATGCCCACGGTCGCCCTCGCGCCGCACGTGCAGCCCAACGCCTTCGCCACCGGCCGCGACCCCGAGCACGCCGTGGTCTGCGTCACCGAGGGCATCCTGCGCGCGGTGAGCCCCGACGAGCTGGAGGGCGTCATCGCCCACGAGCTGGCGCACATCAAGAACCGCGACATGCTGCTGATGACGGTCACCGCCACGCTGGCGGGCGCCATCAGCAACCTGGCGCACTTCGGCTTCTTCTTCGGCGGCGGCCGCGACCGGCGCGACGTGCACCCGTTCGTGATGATCGCCATGCTGCTGCTGGCGCCGCTGGCCGCCATGGTCGTGCAGCTCGCCATCAGCCGCCAGCGCGAGTTCAAGGCCGACGCGGTGGGCGCGCAGATCAGCGGCCGCCCGCGCTCGCTGGCCAACGCGCTGCGCAAGCTGGAGATGGGCGCGCACCGCATCCCCATGGACGTGTCGCCCGCGGTGGCCCCGCTGGCGCAGGTGAACCCGCTCGCGGCGGTGAGCGGCGGCGGCTTCACCAAGTGGTTCTCCACCCACCCGCCGATGGAGGAGCGCATCGCCCGCCTCGAGGCGCTGGCCCGAGATCCGGCAGCGCGGTGAGGTAATCAGGGGCGCGGGCGACCGCGCCCCGCATCTCCCGTGACCGTCCGCCATCGCCGCATCCCGCGACGGAGTATCACGTTGGCCGCGCTCCTGCATCCGATCGGAGGAGGCCAGCGAGGCGGGCAGGATGCCGCCTCGGAGCCGCGGATGCCTCTCCTCACCCTGAGATCTTCCCCTCCCCCAGGCAGTTTTGGGGAGGGGGCGGGGGGAGAGGGCCGCGGCGCCGGCGAGACGCACCCAGGTCCATCTCCCACCATCGCTTTGGCTGTCTTGCACGAAGATGGATCGAGCCGCACCGAAAGATCCGTCGTGCCGCCGATACCGCTGTCAGATCGAACGAAGAACGAGAGGTTCCCATGCTGATCCGCAGGCCCGACGACATCCCGTCGTCCGAGATCACGCCGGAGCGCGACTACCTGGACCGGCGCCGCTTCCTGGGCACCGCCGCGGCCGCCGCGCTCTCCGCCGCCGGCGCGTCCACGCTGCTGGGGGCGTGCACGGTGGCCGAGGGCGCGCAGGACGACGAGCCCAACAGCTGGGAGCAGATCACCAGCTACAACAACTTCTACGAGTACGGCACGGGGAAGGAGGACCCGGCCGCCAACGCCCCGGGCAAGCTCCGCGTCCGCCCGTGGACGGTGCTGGTGGACGGGCTGTGCGCGCGCCCCGGCCGCTACGCGCTGGACGACCTGGTCCGCGCGAGCCAGACCGTGCACCGCACCTACCGCTTCCGCTGCGTGGAGGCGTGGTCGATGGTGATCCCGTGGGATGGCATCCCGCTGCGCGACGTCGTCACCCGCGCGCAGCCGCAGCCCTCCGCGAAGTTCGTGGAGTTCACCACGCTGCTGGACCCCGAGCAGATGCCCGGACAGCGCCGCAGCGTGCTCGACTGGCCGTACGTGGAGGGGCTGCGGATGGACGAGGCGATGCATCCCCTGACACTTCTCGCGACGGGGATCTACGGCCGCCCGCTCCCCGCGCAGAACGGCGCGCCGCTGCGGCTGGTGGTGCCGTGGAAATACGGATTCAAGTCCATCAAATCCATCGTGCGCATCCGCTTCACCGCGCAGCAGCCGCAGACGGCGTGGAACCGGGCCGCGGCCAACGAATACGGCTTCTACGCCAACGTGAACCCCGCCGTCGACCACCCGCGCTGGAGCCAGGCCCGCGAGCGCCGCATCGGCGACGGCTGGTTCAAGCGCCGCGCGACGCTCCCGTTCAACGGCTACGCCGGGCAGGTGGCCGGGCTGTACCGGGGGATGGACCTGCGGAGGTACTTCTGAGCTCCGGCGCCGAGCGCGTGCTCCGCAGGGTGCTGAAGCCCGCCGTCTGGACCGGCGGGCTTCTGCCGATGGTCCTCCTCGTCACGGCGGGCGTGACGGGGACGCTGGAGGCGGACCCGGTGAAGGACATCACCCACCGCACGGGAAAGGCGGTGCTGGTCCTCCTCCTGTGCACGCTGGCGGTTTCGCCGGTGCGGCGCATCAGCGGGTGGAACGGCGTGATCGCCGCGCGGCGGCCGCTGGGGCTGTTCGCCTTCTTCTACGCCGTGCTGCACTTCTTCATCTACCTGGGCGACCAGGCGTTCGCGCCGGCGTACATCGTGGCCGACGTGGTGAAGCATCCGTACGTGACCGCCGGCTTCACCGCGTTCTGCCTCCTCGTCCCCCTCGCCCTCACGTCCACGAAGGCGAGCATCCGGCGGCTGGGGCCGCGCTGGGTGAAGCTGCACCGGCTGGTCTACGCCGCGGCGGTGCTGGGGGTGATCCACTTCCTGTGGTCGGTGAAGAAGGACGTGCGCGAGCCGCTGGTCTACGCCGCGGTGCTGGCCGTCCTCCTCGCCATCCGCATCCCCGCCTGGCTGGAGCAGCGGCGGAAGACGAAATCGCCGCGGCGCGCGCCCGCCGGCGTCCGCTCCGGCGCCACCGCGGCCTGACGCCCGTCCCCCGCGCCCCCTTGCGCGAAGGCATTGCCCGTTCCGGGCTTTCCGCATACGTTTGCGAAAGGGGGTGATGTGCGGCGGTTCGTTCGCCCGGACCCCCCGGCCGCGGTCGCGGAAGGTGCCGCACCGGCCCCGAACCTGAAGGAGCTTCCATGAATTCGGGTGACATCGTCTCGCTGACCGTGCTGGTCACGCTGACCCTCACCACGGGGGCCGTGCTGATCCTGCGTCCGCTCTCCAAGCGCCTGGGCGCGCTGCTGGAGGTGATGACGCAGCAGAAGCTCCGCGCCTCCAACGCGGACCCGAATGATACGCACCGCATTCGCGAGCTGCTGGTATCCATCGACAGCCGCCTGAACGTCCTGGAAGAGCGCCAGGACTTCGCGGAGGCCCTGATCTCCGCGGGCGACACCAAGCTGCTGGCCATGACGGCCGCCCAGCAGGCGCAGGAGCGCAACTGAGGCGACGCCGACTGGACGGCAGCAAGGGGGCCCCGCGGATCACCGGACCGCGGGGCCCTCTGCTATTGGGGCCCGACGCATCACCTTGCATCCCGGCGTCTCCAGGCCCGGCTGGATCTCACGCGGAGCCGCGGAGACGCGGAGGTGTTGGGGCTGCTCCTCCGCGTCTCCGCGGCTCCGCGTGAGATCCGGCGATGCTGGAGGAATTGAGAGTAATCGGAAGCGATCGATCGAGAACGGGGAATGGACGGAGGGGATGATGGGGACGGCGACACTGGAGCGGGGGAGGCCGCGGGGCGGGCTTTCGCCCGGAGGACGGCGGCGGCGGGGGCGGTTGTTCGCGCACGAGGTGCGGCAGCTGCTGCGCCTGGCCGGGCCCATCATCGTGGGCCAGCTGGGCGGCGTGGCGATGACGACGACCGACACCATCATGGTCGGCCCGCTGGGCGCCGCGTCGCTGGCGGCGGCCGGGCTGGGGAGCGGCATCCACTTCTCCCTGCTGGTGACGATGAGCGGGATGCTGATGGGGATGACGCCTCTGGTCAGCCAGAGCTTCGGCGCGGGCGACCGCGCCGAGTGCCGGCGCGTGGCGGTGCAGGGGATCTGGCTGGCCGTGCTGGTATCGATCCCCATCACCGTGGCGTCGATCCTCGGCCGGCCGATTGCCCTGTCGCTGGGGCAGGACCCCGAGGTGGCCGCGCTGGCGGGCAGGTTCATGATGGCGCTGGCCCCCGGCGTGCTCCCGCTGATGCTGTTCATGGCGCTGCGCGTGTACCTGGACGCCATGGGCCGCACGCGCGTGGCCATGACCATGATGTTCGTGGGCGTGGCGGTGAACGTGCTCGGCAACCGCCTGCTGATCTACGGCGTGCCCGGCGTGGTGCGGCCGATGGGCGTGGTGGGGTCGGGGCTGTCGACCAGCATCGTGCGCTGGGCCGTGCTGGCGGTGATGGGCGTGTACGTGGCGCGGCACCCCGAGCTGTCGCCGTTCCGCGGCGTGCGGCTGCGGCCGGTGCCGGCGCGGATGCGGCGCATCGCGGCCATCGGTGCGCCGATCGGGGCGCAGGTGGGCGCCGAGGTGGGCACCTTCTCGTTCGCCGCGGTGATGATGGGGTGGCTGGGCCCGGTGCAGCTGGCCGCGCACCAGGTGACCATCAACATCGCCTCGGTCACCTTCATGGTGGCGGTGGGTGCCAGCGCCGCCGGCGGCATCCGCGTGGGACACCACCTGGGCGCGGGAAGCCGGCGCGGCGTGCACCGCGCGGGGCTGGCCACCTACGTGGTGGCCATCGGCTTCATGTCGCTGTGCGCGCTGGCGTTCCTGCTCTTCCCGCGGCAGCTGATCGGGCTGTACACCAGCGACCGCGAGATCATGGCGTACGGCACGGCGCTGCTCTTCACCGCCGCGCTCTTCCAGGTGTTCGACGGCGCGCAGGTGACGGGGCTCTCGCTGCTCCGCGGCGCGGCCGACACGCGCGTGCCGATGTGGATCACCCTGATCGGCTACTGGGGGATCGGAATCCCGGTGGCGTACGTGCTGGGCTTCCACACCGGGATGCGGCACGTGGGGATCTGGAGCGGGCTGGTGCTGTCGCTTGCCGTGGTGGCGGTGGCGCTGCTCTGGCGGGTGCGGCGCGTGCTCTGGTCGCCCGCGCTCGCGGCGGTCGTCCCCGCGCCGCGCCAGCAGGCGGTGGAGATCGCCCGCGCGGAGATGACGGCCGACGCGGGGGCACCGGTCGCGGGGGATTAGCCGGCCCGGCGGGGGCCCCGAACACGGTTGGCTTCACAGAACTCGGCGAGGGGAGGGCTTCGGGTGCGTCTCCGCGGCGCCCCCGGGGCCCTCCCCCCGCGGCTGGGGCCGCGTACCCCCTCCCGATAACGGGGCCCGATAACGGGAGGGGGTAACTTCGATGGCGGCGCGCAAGCACTTGTGCACTCATCGGCTGCGGTGGGTCGCGAGGCCCAGCCCAGCATCGCGGCGCGCTCGGAGGTCTGGTCGCGCAGCGTGGTCCAGCCAGGCGGGCGGGAGGGTGGCGATGGAGCAGCGATGCCGTCCAGCTACCTCTCCCGGTACGGGAGAGGTGGACGGCCTGAGCCGGCCGGAGAGGGCGCGGCGCGGCGGGATCGCTCCACCATCCATCCCGCGATGAGTTCTCCCCTCCCCCGCGGAGCGGGCGGAGGAGCCGGGGGAGGGGGCCAGCAAGGCGGGCAGGATATCTCCGCTTTACGACGAAGCTTCTCCTCGCGCTGAGTCTCCTCCCGACGCTTGGTTCTCTCCCCCGATCCGATCAATTCGTCTCCCCGCGACTGACGAACCGCGTGCGACGTATTATCTTATCTCCTTCCTCCGCATCACCTTCCCGCGGGACCTCCCGCTCACGTTCCTCCGAATCCCCCATGCGGTACTCTTCATCCCCCTTCCCGCAGCGCGGGTCGTCCACGGCCGGGGCACGCCGCCGCGCCGGGGCTGGATCGCCCGCCGGATCTCCGTTTAAACCAACCGGGTGCGCCGTGCATCAGATTGGCAGCGGGAAAACGGCGAACCCTCCGACGGCCGGACTCGATGGCGACCATGCTGGTTGAAGACGCGGCCCCCGCGGCGACGGACGCCATTGTCCGCCGCGCCCAGCAGGGCGACGTCGCCGCCTTCGAGCAGCTCTACCGCCAGCACCTGGACCGCGTGTACGCGCTCTGCCTGCGCATCTGCGGCGACGGGACCAAGGCCGAGGAGCTCGCGCAGGACGTGTTCGTCCGCGCCTGGCAGAAGCTGGCCAGCTTCGAGGGGAAGAGCGCCTTCTCCACCTGGCTGCACCGGCTGGCGGTGAACGTGTGCCTGGGCGACCGGCGCGCCGAGGGGATCCGCATCGGCAGGGTGTTCGGCACCGACGACCTGGAGGCGTACGAATCTCCCGGCCGCCCGCCGGACCCGGGGCAGGCGATGGACCTGGAGCGCGCCATCGCCACGCTCCCGCCGGGGGCGCGCACGGTGTTCGTGCTGCACGACGTGGAAGGCTACAAGCACGAGGAGATCGCGGAGATGCACGGCCTGGCCGTGGGCACCTGCAAGGCGCAGCTCCACCGGGCGCGCCGGCTCCTCAGGGAGGCACTGGACCGATGACGCACGAACAGGCAACGGAACGGCTCGACGACTTCGCCTCGGGCGAGCTGCCGGACATCGAGCGGGTGCGGGTGCAGCGCCACGTGGAGGCGTGCGACGAGTGCCGCGCCGAGGTGGAGGCCATCCGCTCGCTCCTGGCCATGGCACAGGCGCTTCCCGCCGGCATCGCCCCGCGGCGCGACCTGTGGGCGGGGATCGCGGAGCGGCTGGAACCCCGCGCGGCCATGGCGGAGCTCGCGGTGGTGGAGGAGACGAAGGTCATCCCCCTCGTTCCCCGGCGCCGCCCCTGGCAGCCTCCGCGCTGGGCGCTGCAGGCGGCCGCGGCGCTGGTCCTGGTCGCCTCGTCGTCCGCCGTCACGGCGGTGCTGATGCGGCGGCAGGGGCCGGCGGGCCCGGTGGCGATCGGAACGCCGGTGCACGTCACCGGCCCGGCTGCGGGGACGCAGACGGCGGGGACGCAGGAGACGGTCGCGCCGGATCCCGCGACGCCGGCGGTGAACGGCGGCGGGAGGCCGGCGGCGGCGGGGCAGGGGACGGCGTTCGCGGCCTTCCACCCCGCCGAGCAGGACTACGAGAAGGCGATCGGCGACCTGGCTGGCGTGCTGGAGGCGCGGCGCGCGCAGATGGCGCCCGAGACGGTGCGGACGCTGGAGACCAACCTTCGCATCATCGACCAGGCGATCGCCGAGTCGCGCGCGGCGCTGGCGAAGGACCCCAACAGCCGCGAGCTGGTGCAGATGCTCGGGGCCACCTACGACGCGAAGGTGAAGATGCTCCGCCAGGCGGTGGAGCTCTGACCCGGAGCTGAAGGCTACACGGACACGACGGGGAGATTCCCACCATGCGGGTCAAGACCATGATCGCCGCCGCCGCCCTCGTGGCGGCGGGCGCCGGACCGGCGCGGGCGCAGCAGCAGGTGAACGTGACGCGGAACACCGGCCCCACGGGCGCGGTGGAGATCCAGAACCCCACCGGCGAGGTGCGGGTGGTGGCGTGGGACCGCAACCAGGTGCAGGTGACCGGCACCCTGGGCTCGGACCGCGACCGGGTGGACGTGGAGGACGAGGGCGACGGCGTGGTGGTGCGCGTGGTTCCCCGCGGCGGCAACGGCTACGGCGGCCACGGCGGGCGCGGCTCCAGCATCGAGGTGCGCGTCCCCGCCCGGAAGGACCTGGAGGTGAACGTGGTCGCGGCCGGCGTTACCGTCACCGGGATGGCGGGCAACGTGGAGGCCCACTCGGTGAGCGGCCCGGTGCGCGTGACCGGCGGGCGCTCGCGGCACATCACCGCCGTCTCGCGCAGCGGCCCGGTGGACGTGGACGCCACCGCCGAGCGCGTGGAGGCCAACTCCATGAGCGGCCCGGTGACCGTCGGCGGCACCGTGCGCGACCGGGTGGAGGCCAACAGCGTGAGCGGCACCGTGCGCATCACCGCCGCCACCGGCGAGGTGGAGGCGGGCTCGGTGAGCGGCGACGTGGAGATCGCGTCGATGCGCGGCCGCGCCGAGGTGCACAGCGTGAGCGGCGGGATCCGGGTGACGGGGCGCGGGCTCAGCGGCACCTTCCAGACCGTGGCCGGGGGGATCGTGCTGTCCGGCGACCTGGCCCGCGACGCCGACCTGGAGCTCACCACCCACAGCGGCGACGTGACGCTGCAGCTGGCCGCGAACGCCTCGGCCAGCGTGGAGATGACCACCTTCAGCGGCGGCATCTCGGTGGACTATCCCGGCGCGCGGGTGCAGCGCGAGAACCGCCGCAACGCCACCGCGCGGGTCGGCGCGGGCGACGCCAGCGTGACGGTGAGCACCTTCTCGGGAGACGTGAAACTCACCCGCCGGTAGCCGCGTACGGGGGAGGTGAGCCGGGCTCACCTCCCCCTTCCTACGTTTCGCGGACCGGATTTCCCGATGCTCGCCGCGCTCATTCTCTCCGCAAGCCTCGCGGCCGACACCTCCGTGGGCGCCGCGCAGGCCCTCACCGCCTACCGGCTCACGGCCGCCACGGGCGCGCCCACCATCGACGGGAAGCTCGACGACCCCGTCTGGGCCGCCGCCGACTCGGCGGCCGGCTTCGTCCAGAAAGATCCCGACGAGGGCAAGCCCTCGCGCTTTCCCACCGTGATGCGCGTGGCCTTCGACGACGGCGCGGTCTACGTGGCCATGCGCGGCTACGACGCCGAGCCGGCGCTCATCCGCTCGCAGCTGACGCGGCGCGACGAGGGGTCGCCGTCGGACTGGCTGCTGGTGGCCTTCGACTCGCGCCACGACCGGCGCAGCGCCTACGCCTTCGGCGTGAACCCCGCGGGGGTGAAGCGCGACTTCATCCTCACCGACGGCGCCGACGACGACGTGGGCTGGGACGCGGTGTGGGACGTGGCCGTGAGCCGCGACGAGCACGGATGGAGCGCCGAGTTCCGCATCCCCCTCTCCGCGCTGCGCTTCGCCGCGGACGGGGACGGCACGTGGGGGTTCGAGGGCGCGCGCGCCGTGGCCCGGGTGAACGAGGAAAGCTACTGGGCGCCGCTGCGCAAGGACGACTCGCGCACGGTGGCCCGCTTCGGCGAGCTGCGGGGGATGCGCAACCTTCCGTCTCCCCGCCGGCTGGAGCTCCTCCCCTACACCGTCAGCTCCGTCCGCCGCGCGCCGGGAACGCGGCTCGATCCCTTCTACTCGCCCACCGACCTGCACGGCTCCGCGGGGCTGGACCTGAAGTACGGCCTGACCTCCGACCTCACCCTCGACGCCACGGTGAACCCCGACTTCGGGCAGGTGGAGGCCGATCCCAGCCAGGTGAACCTCACGCAGTACGAGTCGTTCTTCTCCGAGCGCCGCCCCTTCTTCACCGAGGGCGCCGACATCTTCCGCTTCGCCATCGGCCTGGGCGACGGGTCCAACGAGTCGCTCTTCTACTCGCGCCGCGTGGGCCGCACCCCGCACCTCGCGCTGGACGGCGACTACGTGGACCAGCCGCGGCAGAGCACCATCCTGGGCGCCGCCAAGCTCTCCGGCCGCGTCGGCTCCGGCTGGTCGGTCGGCACCCTCGCCGCGCTGACGGGGGAGGAGCGGGGGGCGGTGATGGACGGCGGGGTGGCGAGGAGCCAGGTGGTGGAGCCGATGACCGGCTTCGGCGTCTTCCGCGCGCGCCGCGACATGGGCGGCGGGAAGACGCAGCTGGGTTTCGTGGGCACCGCCGTCCACCGCTCGCTGGGGGGCACGGGGATCGGCGACCTGCCGTCGGACGCCTTCGCCGGCGGGGCGGACTTCACCCACCGCTGGGGGAACGACGCGTGGCTGGCCAGCGCGTACGTCCTCGGCTCGAACGTCCGCGGATCGACGGACGCCATCGTCGCGCTGCAGGAATCCCCCGCGCGCTACTACCAGCGCCCGGACGCGTCGTACCTGCGCGTGGACTCGGCGGCGACGTCGCTGGCGGGGTGGGCGGGGAGCTGGGCGCTGCAGCGGGTGAAAGGGCGCTGGCAGGGAGGATTGCTGGGGATCGTGCGCACCCCCGGCTTCGAGGTGAACGACCTGGGCTACCAGCGCGATGCCGACGAGGTGGTGAACGCGGCCTACTTCCAGTTCCGCCAGTTCAACCCGGTCGGGCCGTTCCGCAATTTCAACGTGAACTTCAACGCCTTCGACGGCCGCGACTTCGGCGGCGACCTGACGCAGCGCGGCGCCAACGTGAACGGCTCGTGGAGCCTGAAGAGCTACTGGGGCTTCTACGGCGGCATCGAGCGCGACCTTGCGTCCATCAGCACCAGCGCGCTGCGCGGCGGCCCGGCCATCCTCCGCCCCGCGTCCACGAACGGCTGGGGCGGGGCGTGGACGGACGACCGCAAGGCGCTGAACGGCTCGTTCGACTACAACTGGTCGCTCGAGGACCAGACCGGCGGGTGGAGCTGGAACGTCTCCCTCTACGCCAACTGGCGCCCCTCGCCGGGGACCTCCGTCTCCCTCTCGCCCTTCTACACGCGGAACCGGGGGGGATGGCAGTACGTGGACGCGCCGGCGGACGGGGCGGGCTCGACGCACTACGTGTTCGCGGACCTGCGGCAGGAGACGGTGGGGATGTCGGCGCGGGTGAACCAGACCTTCTCGCCCACGCTGTCGCTGCAACTGTACGCGCAGCCCTTCGTCAGCGCGGGGACGTACGGCGGCTTCATGGAGGTGGCCGACCCGCGCGCCCGGGCGTTCGGCGACCGCTTCGAGCCGCTGGCGACGACGCGCGACGAGGACGGGACCTTTCGCGCCAGCGGCCTGAGCTGGGACAACCCGGACTTCGACTACCGCGCCTTCAACCTGAACGCGGTGCTGCGCTGGGAATACCGCCTGGGCTCCACCATGTACTTCGCCTGGTCGCACTCCCGCGACGGCGCGGTGGACGACGGCCGCTTCCGTCTCTGGCACGACCTGGACGCGCTCTCGCACTACCGCGCCACGAACGTCTTCCTGGTGAAGGTGAACTGGTGGGTGAGCCTGTGAAGAAGTGCGGAAGTGCGGAAGTGCGTGAGTGCGTTCGTTCTCCTCGCGCGGATGATTTCGACGTGCGGAGATGGCGGGGAAGGGAAGTCCGCGAAGGCGGACTGCGTGCCGTTGTAGCCGCGAGTTCACTCGCGTTTTCGACACCGTTTCACATCGTTTCACCCGAATCACCGAATCACCGAATCACCCGAATCACCCGAATCACCCGAATCACCCGAATCATCCGAATCATCCGAATCATCCGAAGTTCTCATCCCACCCCCGGAGGACGAATGCAGATGCGCGGGGCAGTGATCGGCGCGTGCGCCGTGGCCGCGGCGGTGCTGGCGGCGCGGCCGGCGCGCGCGCAGGAGCGCTACACGCTGGAGGGCGAGCGCGTGGCCGTGTACAACCTGGCCGGGCAGGTGCGCGTCGAGGCGGGGAGCGGCTCGTCGGTGGTCGTCGAGCTCACCCGCGGCGGCGAGGACGCGCGCCAGCTCGCCGTCCGCCGCGGCGAGGCGGGCGGCTTCCGCAACCTGGCCGTGGCCTATCCCGGCGACCGCGTCATCTACCCGGCGATGGGGCGCACCTCCAGCACCACCGTGGAGGTGCGCTCCAACGGCACCTTCGGCGGCGACCGCCGGCTCCTGGGCGGCGGCAGCCGGGTGACGGTGCGCGGCTCCGGCAGCGGCACCCGCGCCTGGGCCGACGTGCGCGTGCTCGTCCCCGCCGGTCGCACCGTCGCGGTGCACAACGCGGTCGGCCGCGTCGACGTGAGCAACGTGCGCGGCGACCTGCGCGTGAACGGCTACGCCTCGTCCATCCACGCCACGGGCACCCGCGGCCCGCTGAACCTGGACACCGGCTCCGGCGGCATCGAGGTCACCGACGCCGAGGGCGACATCCGGCTGGACACCGGCTCGGGCGGCGTGCGCGCCACCAACGTGCGCGGCGCGGGACTGGACATCGACACCGGGAGCGGTGGCGTGCAGGGGACGGACCTGGCGGTGGCGCGGCTGCACGTGGACGTGGGCTCCGGCGGCGTGCGGCTGGACGCGGTCGACGCGCGCATCGTGGACATCGACACCGGGAGCGGCGCCGTGAACCTGCGCCTGCGCCGCGACGCCGACCACGTGAAGATCGACACCGGCTCCGGCGGCGTCACGCTGGCCGTCCCCGCGGACTTCGGGGCGGAGGCGGACATCGACACCGGGAGCGGCGGCATCCACGTGAACGTTCCCGCCGCGGTGCGCCGCTCCGCCCGCGACCACTTCACCGGCACCCTCGGCGATGGCCGCGGCCGCCTCATCATCGACACCGGCTCCGGCGGCGTGCAGATCGTCCGCAGCTGACCAAAAGTGCGGAAGTGCGGAAGTGCGGAAGTGCGGAAGTGCGTGAGAGCTTTATTGTGAGCCGGTGTTGGCGCGAAGGGATGCGAGCAGCCGGCTCACTTCAAAGCACAATCCGTAGAGGTCCTGGAACTCGGATTCGTTCAGGTATTCCAACCCGCGGGCGAGGTGCAGCTGGCTGCGGACTTCTGAAGCCGACCCGCGTGCGATTCCCAGGAACTGCCGGAACTCGCTCCGGCTGTAGCGCTCGAACCCTTCCGCTATGTTCGACATGACGGAAACCGCCGCACGACGGATCTGGTCCTTCAGACCGAAGTCGCTCCTGAAGCGTCCTTCATCCGTGATGCGGTAGACTGCCAGCGAAAGATCCCGCGCCCTTTGCCAGACAACCAGGTCTTCGAACCGCCGATCTGCATCTCCCCTCCGTTGTGTAAGTGATTCTCTCGGGGGCAGAATCGTAGCTGACGTGATCTTTTTACCGCACACTCTGTACGACCACAAACGTATACTTCCCGCCGAACGCACTTCCGCACTTCCGCACTTCCGCACTTCCGCACTTCCGCACTTCCGCACTTCCGCACTTCTCTTCCGCCGCGTACGGGGTTTGCAACGCCCCCTCTGCCTCACGCGCATCCCCTGTCCGGATGCGTGGTGATCGTGCACGCGTGAACGGGGGAGGTGGGGGATGCAGTCGTCGGAGCGTTCGCTGTCCGTCTGGGAGCAGACCAACCCGCAGCGCGAGTTCCCGCGCCTGACCGGCGACGTCACCGCCGACGTGGTGGTGGTCGGCGCGGGGATCGCGGGGATGAGCGTGGCCTACCACCTGGCGAAGGCCGGGCAGAACGTCGTGGTGCTGGACGACAACGCCGTCGGCGGCGGCGAGAGCGGGCAGACCACCGCCCACCTCACCAGCGCCATGGACGACTACTACCAGGTGCTGGAGAAGGTGCACGGAAAGGATGGCGCCCGCATCGCCCACGACAGCCACCAGGGCGCCATCGACACCATCGAGCGCATCGTCCGCGAGAACGCCATCGAGTGCGACTTCGAGCGCGTGGACGGCTACTGGTTCCTGGGCCCGGACCGCGACGTCTCGTTCCTGGAGAAGGAGCGCGACGCCGCCACCCGCGCCGGCGCGCAGGGGCTGGAGATCGTCCCCCGCATCCCCATCGACAGCTGGGACAGCGGCCCGGCGCTGCGCTATCCCAACCAGGGGCAGTTCCATCTCCTGAAGTACCTGGAGGGGCTGACCACCGCGGTGCAGGCCGCCGGCGGGCGCGTCCACACCGGCAACCACGTGAACGGCGTGGAGAGCGGCGCGCGCCCGAAGGTGAGCGGCGACGGCTTCAGCGTGAGCGCCGCGGCCGTCGTCATGTGCACCAACTCGCCGGTGCACGACCGGGTGACCATGCACACCAAGCAGGCGCCCTATCGCACCTTCGTCGTCGCCGGGCGCATCCCGGCGGGGGCGGTGCCGCGCATCCTCTTCTGGGACACGCTGGACCCGTATCACTACGTCCGCACGCAGCCCGTGGACGGCGATCCGTCGTCCGTGTGGCTCATCGTGGGCGGCGAGGACCACAAGACCGGCCACCACGACGACGCGGCCGAGCGCTACGCCCGGCTGGAGGCGTGGACGCGCGAGCGCTTTCCGGTGCGGTCGTTCGAGCTGCGCTGGTCCGGGCAGGTGCTGGAGCCGGTGGACTACATGGGCTTCATCGGGCGCGACCCCACGCACGAGAACGTCTTTCTGGCCACGGGAGATTCGGGGCAGGGGATGACGCACGGGACCATCGCGGGGATGCTGATCTCCGACCTGATCCTGGGGCGGCCCAACCCGTGGGAGAAGCTGTACGACCCCAGCCGGAAGACGCTCTCGCTGGACTCGGCCAAGATGTTCCTGGAAGAGAACCTGGACGTCGCGGCGAAGCTCGCCGAGCTGCTGCCGCTGGGCGGCGAGGTGGCCAGCGGCGCGGAGATCCGCCCCGGCGAGGGCGCCATCCTGCAGCGCGGAGCGAAGAAGATCGCGGCGTACCGCGACGACAGCGGCGCGCTGCACCAGTGCTCGGCGTACTGCACGCACCTGGGGTGCGTGGTGCACTGGAACAGCGAGGAGAAGAGCTGGGACTGCCCCTGCCACGGCTCGCGCTTCTCGCCCACGGGCGAGCTGGTGCTGAACGGCCCCGCGGTCACGGGGCTGACGCGGCTGGACGCGGAGGAGGGATGAGCCGTCCGCGCGCGGTGCTGCTGGACGTGGATGGAACGCTCATCGACACCAACGACGCCCACGCGCACGCCTGGGTGGACGTCTGCCACGAGTTCGGCCACGAGGTGGCGTTCGGCGAGGTGCGGCGGATGATCGGGATGGGCGGCGACCGCGTCCTCCCACGCCTCACCGGGCTGGCGGAGGAGTCGGAGCAGGGCGAGCTGATGAAGGAGCGGCGGGGAAAGATCTTCCGCGAGCGCTATCTCCCGGGGTGCCGCCCCTTTCCCGGCGCCCGCGAGCTGCTGGAGCGGATGCGGGGCGACGGGATGACGCTGGTGGTGGCCACCTCGGCCAGCAAGGACGACATGGCCGCGCTGCTGAAGGCGGCGAACGTGGCCGACGTCGTCGAGGCGAAGACCTCGTCGTCCGACGCCGACGCCTCCAAGCCCGCCCCCGACATCGTCGAGGCGGCGCTGGAGAACGGCGGCTGCGCGCCCGGCGAGGCGGTGATGCTGGGCGACACCCCGTACGACGTCACCGCCGCCAACCGCGCGGGCGTCCGCTGCGTCGCGCTGCGCTGCGGCGGCTGGGACGATGAGGCGCTCAAGGACGCCGCCGCCATCTACGACGACCCGGCCGACCTCCTCGCCCACTACGACGCGTCCCCTTTCGGCGCCCCGAGCTCGTAGCCACACGCGAGAGCAGGGCAGGGCACCCGGCGCGAGAAAACGTCCCTGCGAATCGAATCCGCAGGCCGCGCCGCCGCCGGGGCCGCCCCCTCGCCCGGAACGGGAGAGGGCGAGCGCTCTCAGGCGCGGGGAGAGGGCGGCGCGGATGCGTCGGACGCGCATCGATCGTCCATCTTCCGTGACGCCCCTGCCGCGCCGGTCCCCCGCTCCTTACCTTTCGGGGGACACGCCGAACCCACGTCGCCCAATGCCCGACGTCGAAACCCCGCAGGTGCACCTGGTGCTGCGCGCGCACCCGCCCATGCCGGCGCGGCTGGGCGTCGTCTACCAGCCGTACCCCTGGCGCGTGCTGAAGACGGCGCTGTCCATCGGCGTGTTCTGGGGAATCTGCCCGTACGTGGTGTGGCTTCCGCCGCATTATCCGTGGCCGGTGCTGTCGTTCTGCATCGGCGCGTTCCTGGCCCACCGCTTCTACACCGGCGCCTACGTGGTGAAGTGGTTCGCCGGCGAGTGCCCGCGCTGCGCCCGCCCGCTGCGGCTGCGCGCGGGCGCGCGCATCGGCCTGCCGCACGTGCTCACCTGCTACGCCTGCCACTTCGAGCCGTCGCTGGAGCCGTACGACCTGGTGTCGGAGGAGGAGATCGCGAGCGACGCGCATGGCATCCGCCACGTGCTGGCGGAGTGCGCCGGCACCTGGCGCGAGGAGCGGCTGTGGGACCAGCAGTGGGTCACCTGCAGCGCCTGCGGCGCCCGCCACCACGCCACCCCCGCGCTGCAGGCCGCCGCCCGCGACGAAAACGAGCGCGGCCGCCTCCTCGAGGCCCTCGCCGCCGAAGGCCGCTTCATCGACTGACCCGGTAGCCGAACGGGGGAAGATGCGGGTTCGGAGGTGCGCGTCGGGGAGGAAGACGGGGATTCGGGGAGGGAAGATGCGGATTTCGGCGGGGAAGATGCGGATTTCGGTCGAGAAGATGCGACTCAAGTCGCGGCTACAACGGCACACTCTCCGCCTTCGCGGAGATCGGTGGCGTCCCCGGCCGCGGTGCTGATCCGCCCACTCACCGTGATCGATCAGGAACAGAGGCCCGGCCGCACTCCGCAGCCGGGCCTCCTCTCCATCCTCATCATCCCTGCGATCTGTCCGGATCGCGCCACCGCCGCTCCCCGCGCCGATGGAGTCCGCGAAGGCGCCGCGCAGGCGGACTGTGTGCCGTTGTAGCCGCGAGTTCACTCGCATTTTTCGCCCCCACCAGCCCCTGCCACCTGCCACTTAGGACTTAGCAGGATGCTAAAAAACAGTGCTTGGGCTTCGCCCGACTCCTCAAACCGGGGGTCGTCAGCAGGCCCAGCGTCCAGGGGAGCTCCGGGCGTGCCGTTTCGTCCTGTTTCGCACCGGAATCGGTGCGCGG
>NZ_DATIND010000133.1 GCF_035474595.1 Longimicrobium sp. | reverse complement strand
GCTTCCGCGCACCGATTCCGGTGCGAAACAGGACGAAACGGCACGCCCGGAGCTCCCCTGGACGCTGGGCCTGCTGACGACCCCCGGTTTGAGGAGTCGGGCGAAGCCCAAGCACTGTTTTTTAGCATCCTGTTAGGACTTGGGACTTAGGACTTCTGTTTGCCGTTTGACCCAGCGGCGGGGGGATTGTTCCTCACCTCGCCGAAGCCTCGCGGCGCACGTTGGCCGCGGCCAGGCAGGCGTCCGCGAAGCCCGCCTCGGCGCCGCCGCAGATGGCCGCCATCCGCTCGTCGTCGCGCGTGGATATGCGGATGCGGCGCGCGGCGGCCTGGTAGCACGCCGTCTTCCGCTCCGCGCCCTCGGCCGCGCGGCAGAGGGCGAACGCATCGTCGACCTTCAGGTTCACCTCGTACAGCGAGACGGCGGCGCCCTGCAGGCACCCGATCTCCGCGGCGGCCATCCCGGTGCGGTGGCAGAGCTCCGCCGTGCGCCGCGGATCGCGTGCGGCGTACGAGGTCATGTCGCGGCCCACGCTGGCGTAGCAGGTGCGCACGGCGGCCGCGGGCGCGGTGGAGCAGGCGCGCGCCGTCTTCGCCACGTCGCCGTCGTTCTGCGCCAGGATGGCCGACGTCTGGATCATGTAGCATTCCTGCTGGTACCGGTCGCCGACCACGTTGCACGGGTAGAGCGGGTCGTTGCGGTCCAGCGGCTTCCACGCGGGGAGCGTGTCGTGCCGCATCGCGCCGTGGTCCATCGCCATCCCGCCGTGATCCATCCCCTCGTGATGCGCGGAGTCGTGGTCCGTCGCCCCGTGATCCCCCTCTCCATGCCCTTCGGTGCCGTGCTGGTGCCCGGCGGCCACGGCGGCGTGCGCCTGGGCGGTGTGCTCGGGGTGGGTGACGGCCACGATGTTCTCCATGAACGCGCCGCCCCAGCAGTTGGAGCGCGCGCCGTGGTCCGCCAGCTGGTCGCACTTCTCCAGCGCCGCCGGCAGCCGGCCGCTGGTGACGGCCAGCAGCCCGTGCCCCATCCCGTGCGCGCACTGGTTGTACAGCTCCGGGTCGGCGCGGTGCGGCGCGCAGACGGCGTTCAGGTCGTCGGCGGTCACGCCGCCCTTCCGGCGGGCCAGGTCCAGGAAGTAGCCCTGGATGACGCCGTGGTAGCAGCCGGAGATCTGGGTGTTGGGGCACGCCGCGAAGGTGGCCGCGACGGTCTCGGGCGATCGGTACGCCGCGATGCCCAGGCCGTGCGCCAGCCCGTGCGCCTCCACGCGCAGATACGAGTCGCGCTCGGCGATGCGGTCCAGCGCCGCCATCGCGCGGGCGATGCCGGAGCGCTCCAGCACCTCGTCCAGCGCCCGCTCGGCGCACGTGCGGCGGTGCTCCGGGAATCCGCGGCAGCCGGTGACGATGACCACGGCGACGGAATCGGCGCTGGCGCCGGTATCCGGCAGCGCGAGCGCCGCCTCGAAGCGCGGCGACGCCGCGGGAACGTTGTGCGGGCCGCACGCGGCGAGCACGGCCAGGGTGGAGAGCGTGAGGATGCGAAGGGCGTGGGTGCGCATTCGGCGTCGGGCCAGGTGTGAGTCGCTGGGGGACGGGGAATAGATGCATCGCGGACGCGCGAACCGATAGATGCGCCGCTTGTTTGTCGGGGGATGAGGATGGGGGGTGATGCCCGGAAGGCCCCGGAAGGCCCCGGAAGGCCCCGGAAGGGCGAATGAATTCGCGGCAACAACGGCCCGAAGTCCGCCTTCGCGGACTCCCCGTCCGGCATCCGGGCGATGCACCAGCTTGGTGGCGAGATGGCGAGGCGATCAGACGCTTGCGCGGCGCGGGCGATAGGGCGCGAGGAGGGTTTCCAGGTCGCGGCGGAGCCAGGCCGCGAGGGGGCCGTCGCGGTGGATGGCCCAGGTGAGGAGCGAGCCGTCGTGCGTGGCCTTCACCGCGCTGGCAAGGCGGCCCGTGCCGTGCACCGCCAGCTGGCCCGCGGCCACGGCATCGTCGAGCAGCGCGCGGATGCCGGCGCGGATCTCGTCCGATGCCTGGACGGCGAGGGCGCGGAACACCGGGTCGGTCAGGTCCATCTGCAGGAACGCGAGATGGTTCGCCAGCGCCTCGGGGGAATCGAACCAGCGCGAGCCCTCGATCAGCGCGTCCACCAGCGCGGCGAGCGGCGATGCGCTGGCGGCGCGCGCGCGGTCGAAGCCGGCGCGGTTCTGCTCCGCGCCGTAGCGCGAGACGGCCAGCAGCAGCCCGCGCTTGCTGCCGAAGCGCTGCACCAGCGTCGCCGGCGCGAGCCCCGCCTCGTCGGCGACGTGGGCGAGCGTGAGCCGCGCGGGTCCGGCGCGGGAGATCGCGCGGATGGCGGCCTCCAGGATCGCGGCGTCGGTCGCGGTTTTCAGGCGTGGGGACATGAGGCTTGCCCAGTTGTGAATGATCGTTCATTTATTCTAAATTGTTGATGTTGCAGACGCCAGAAAGAAGATTGGAGCATCTATCCAGGCTCGCGTGCTGCGGGCTGGCCCCGTCACCGGCGACTGAAGTTGCAGCAACAACTACGGGAAGCCTCGCAAACTGCGCGAGGCTGTTCGGCTCGGAGGTCAGATCCGGCGCCGGAGGACGCCTCCCTTTCATCCATTGTGGTCGCGAAGCGCGGTGTTCGACTCAGGACGACGTCCAACGCGAGGTGGGATATGGAAGAGGAAAGGCGATTGCGCGGCAGGGTCGCGGTGGTGACGGGGGCGAGCCGGGGGGCGGGGCGCGCGATCGCGGCGGTGCTGGGGGAGCGCGGGGCCACGGTGTACGTGACGGGGCGCAGCTCGCGCGCGGAGCCGGTGGCCGGGCGTACGGCGGGGACGGTGGAGGACACCGCCGACGAAGTCACCGCGCGCGGCGGCGAGGGGATCGCGGTGGTGTGCGACCACACCGACGCGGCACAGGTGGAGGCGCTGTTCGAGCGCGTGGGCCGCGAGCGCGGCCGCATCGACGTCCTGGTGAACAACGCCTGGGGCGGGTACGAGCGGATGAACGAGTCCCCCGGCCCGTTCTGGGCGCAGCCCGTGGACGTGCACTGGCGCGGGATGTTCGAGGCCGGCGTCCACGCGCACCTCCTCTCCGTGCGCCACGCGACCCCGCTCATGCTACCTCCGGACGCGCCGCGGGACGTGCGCATGACCGGCGTCTGCGCGCGGTGCGGGCTGGCCGTGCTGCAGGGCGAGGCGTCGGAGCCCGGCGAGCGCGGGTTCCTGCTGCACGCGTACGACTGCGTCGCCGCGGCCCAGGCGGTGCCGGCGCGGGCGCTGATCGTGAGCACCATCGCCTGGCTGTTCGACCGCTACGTGGGGAACCTGTTCTACGACACGGCCAAGGGGGCGGTGGTGCGGATGGCGTGGGGATTGTCGCGCGAGCTGCGGCGCTACGGGATCGCGTCGGTGGCGCTGGCGCCGGGGTTCATGCGCACCGAGCGGGTGATGGAGGCGCACGCGAAGCATCCGTTCGACCTGGACCAGACCGAGAGCCCGGAGTACACCGGCCGCGCCGTGGCCGCGATGGCGGAAGATGCGGACGTGATGCGCTGGACCGGCCGCGTGCTCACCTCGGGCGAGCTGGCGCGCGCGTACGGCTTCACCGACATCGACGGGACGCAGCCGGAGCCGTTTCGCATTCCGGGCGACGAGGCGGTGCCGGGGAGGGAGATGGGGAAGTCCTGAGTCCTGAGTCCTAAGTCCTAAGTCCTAAGTGCTGAGTCCTAAGTGCTGAGTGCTGAGTGCTGAGTGCTGAGTGCTGAGTGCTGAGTGCTGAGTGCTGAGTGCTGAGTGCTGAGTGCTGAGTGCTGAGTGCTGAGTGCTGAGTGCTGAGTGCTGAGTGCTGAGTG
>NZ_DATIND010000132.1 GCF_035474595.1 Longimicrobium sp. | reverse complement strand
GTGGGCTTCCCCCCTGGGAGTGGAGGGTTGAGATCAGAGCGTCATGCGGCTGTACGCATGGCGATCCCCTCCATGCTGGCGCGCGCCTCAACCGGGGTGCGGTAGCCGACGCCCGAGTGCAGGCGTTGGCGGTTGTAGAAGACTTCGATGTAGTCGAACACCGCCGCCTTGGCCTCCTCGCGGGTATGGAAGCGGATTTGGTGGACGTGCTCCGTCTTGAGTGAGGCGAAGAAGCTCTCCATGGGCGCATTATCGAGGCAGTTGCCCCGGCGACTCATGGACTGGGTGATGCCGTGCCGCTCCAGCACGGCGCGGTAGGGCTCAGAGGCGTACTGCACGCCGCGGTCGCTGTGGTGGAGCAGCCCAGGTGGCGGGGGATGGTGCTGGAGGGCCATGACCAGCGCGTCGACGCAGAGCCCCGCCTTCAGGTGGTCCGCCATGGACCAGCCCACGATCTGGCGTGTGGCCATGTCCTTGATGGCGGCCAGATACAGGAAGCCCTCGCCGGTCGGAATGTAAGAGATGTCCGCCAGCCAGACCTGGTCCGGTCTCTCCGCCGTGAAGTTGCGATCCAGCAGGTTCGGGGCGACCGGGAGGTCGTGGCGGCTGTCCGTGGTCCGGGGTGTGCGGCGGCGGCCCTGGCGGCCGGACAGGCCCATCTCGCGCATCAGCCGCTCGATGCGCCGGCGCGAATGCAGCCGGCCCTCTCGCCGCAGCTCAGCATGGACCCGCGGCGAGCCGTAGACCCGCCTGCGGCCGGCGAAGATGCGGCCAATGTGCCCGCGCAGTTCGGCTTCCGCCTCGGCCTTGCTCTGGAGGGTGGGGATCGCGCGCAGCCAAGCGTAGAAGCCGGCTACGCTCACGCCGACAACCCGGCACAGCGTGGCCACGGCGTGGTTCGCCCGCTCGGCCGACACGAAGGCGTACTTCGTCACGCGATCCCCCTGGCAAAAACCGCCGCGGCCTTGCGCAGGATCAGGTTCTCCTCCTCCAGCCGCTTCACCTCTCGCCGTAGCCGCTGCGTCTCCGCCTCCTCGGCCTTGCGCTGGGCGAGTGCCTCAGCCGATCCAGCCGCCAGGTGCTCGCTGCGCCAGGTGCTCAGCTGCCCCGTGCTCAGCCCGAGCTCCGTCGCTACCTCCGACAGCCCCCGGCCGCCGTCCAGCAGCCGCTTGACTGCCTGCGCCTTGAACTCCCGCGTGAAGCTCCGTCGGGTTCGCTTCTCTGCCATGGTGCCCTCCTGGGGTGTTCGGGTTCGTTAGAGAACCCTCCACTCCCAGGGGGGAAGCCCAGACGGCCGCTCCTCGGCGAAGTGCTCGATGACGATCCGCCCCGTGGTGCCGTGCAGGCGGCGGTTGGCGACCTGGTCGAGCCACTGGCTGAACTGCGCGTTCAGGTCCTCGAGGTCGCGGAAGCGGCCGGCGAGGAAGAAGTCCTCTCGGACGTAGCGGAAGGGCCGCTCGACTTTACCCTTCGTCTTGGCGCGGTAGGGCCGGCAGGCGCGCGGCACGAAGCCGTAATGCGCGGCGAGGGCCAGCAGTTTGTCGTTGTAGACGATGCCGCGGTCGTCGACCTCGCCGAGCACGGCGGTTTTCATGCGGTCGTAGAGGATCTCCCCCGGCACGCCGCCGAGCG
>NZ_DATIND010000131.1 GCF_035474595.1 Longimicrobium sp. | reverse complement strand
GGCCGTGCCGCCCGCCTCGGCGAAGTCGCGCGCGACCTCCGAGCGCACGTCGAAGACGCGGATCGCGTGGCCGGCACGCCGCAGCGAACGCGCCATGCCGCTTCCCATGGCCCCGAGGCCGATCAGTCCGATGGTGGTCATGCGGACGATTGTGGCCAGCACCCGGGCATCACCGCCAGCAGGAAGACCCGGGGATGGGCCCCACGTGTTCTGGCCTGTCAAATCTTTCCAAATGGCAACCGAACGCGTTCGATCTGCGCACTACGTCACCGAATTCGGATGAACCTGGGCGGGTCCACCGCTTCCGGCGCCTCGTTACGTGAGGGCTCACTACATTCGGGGCTTCCTGTTTCCATGCGTAACAACGCGAGCCCTGCATGTCCATGTTCTTCGACGCGCATCGCGCCCTGGCGGTTCACGGCCCCGCGATCCCGCTGATCGCGGGCGAGCCCGCGCTGGTGGCGCTGAGTCTGCAGGGCCGGGAAGGCATCAACAGCCTGTTCGAGTACCGGCTGGTGCTGCAGACCCCGGACGCTCCGGGCCCGGGCCTCGGGACCAGCGCGGGCGCGGGCGCGGGCGCGGGCATGGGGGCGAACTTCGACCTGAGCGCCTTCGTCGGGCGCGAGCTCACCTGCGCCATCGAGCTGGAGGGCCACGGCAGCTTCGTGCCCGGGGTGCCCGGCGGGCTGGGCGCCCACCACGGCGCGGGCGTGCGCGAGCTCTCCGGGCTCGTCACCCAGGCGCGCTTCCTCGGCGAGCACGGGCGCCACGCCCTGTACGCGCTCACCCTGCGCCCCTGGCTGCACCTGGCCACCCTCACCACCGACTGCCGCGTCTTCCAGGACCAGAGCCCGGTCGAGATCATCGAGGGCATCCTCGCGCGCTACGCCTTCGCCTGCGAGCGCCGCCTGATCGAGGCCTACCCGCGCGTGGACTACACCGTCCAGTACAACGAGAGCGACTTCGAGTTCGTCACGCGCCTCATGCAGGCGTGGGGCATCAACTACCACTTCGAGCACACCGCCGGGGTGCACCGCCTGGTGTGGAGCGACCACAACGACGCCTTCGGGCCCTTCGAGCCCGGCCGGGACGGTCGGGGTGGTCGGGGTGGTCGAGACGACGCCCCCGGGGCGTACCACCGCATCCCCTTCCACCCCCCGAGCCAGCGCATCGACCAGGAGCACATCCACGCCCTGAGTCCTTGCGAGGCGCTCACCAGCGGCAGCTACGCGAGCCGCGACCACGACCACACCCGCCCGCGCGCCACCCTGGAGGCGCAGGCCGCCGCACCCCGCCCGACCGGCCACGCCCACCAGGCGGTCTACCTGTGGCGGGGCGACCGCGCGGGCCTGGGCGGCAGCGACTACAGCCAGCCCAACCGCGGCGCGGACAGGGCCGCCAACCGCACCGAGGCCCAGGGCGAGCACCTCGCGCGCCTGCGCATGGAGCTGCTGCGCCAGGGCGGCCACCGCGCCACGGGCGCGGGCCGCGTGCGCGGCATCGTGCCCGGCCATGCCTTCACCCTCACGCACCACCCGCGCGCGAGCGCCAACGTCGCGTACATCGTGCTGGAGGCGCGCCTGGTCATCGAGAACGTCGGGGAGGACTCCCAGCGCGCGCAGGACTCGCAGACTGCGAGCGAGGCTGGCGCCCAGGGTCCGGCCGAGCTCGCTGGCCTCGCCGCCCCGAGCAACGCCGCGCGCCCGAGCGGGCGCTGGCGGGTGGGCGTCGAGTTCGACGTGCAGCCCCTCGCCGAGGCGCTGCGTCCGGAGGCAGTCCAGCGCAAGCCCAAGACCGGCGGGCCCGAGACCGCCGTGGTCGTGGGCCCCGGGGCCGCCACGGCCGAGACCAACCTCTACACCGACAGCCTGGGGCGCATCAAGGTCCAGTTCCCCTGGGACCGCCACGGCCGCCACGACCACCTGAGCTCGTGCTGGGTGCGCGTGGCCAACGACTGGGCGGGCAACCAGCTGGGCGCCATGCACCTGCCGCGGGTGGGCCAGGAGGTGGTGGTGAGCTTCCTCGGGGGCGACCCGGACCTGCCGCTGGTCACCGGGCGGGTGCACAACCAGCTCAACCCGCCGCCCTGGGAGCTGCCCGCGCAGCAGGCCCTGAGCGGCCTGAGGAGCCGCGAGCTCACCCCCGGCGGGGGCAACGCCGCGCCCGGGCGCGGCAACCACCTGATCCTGGACGACACGGCGCAAGCGATCCAGGCGCAGCTCAGGTCGGACCACCAGCACAGCTCCCTGAGCCTGGGCCACCTCACACGCATCGAAGACAACGCGGGGCGCCAGGACGCGCGGGGCGAGGGCTTCGAGCTGCGCACCGACGGCCACGGGGTGGTGCGCGCGAAGGACGGGCTGCTGATCACCACCGAGGGTCGGGTCGGTGCGAGATCGCACGCGAAGG
>NZ_DATIND010000130.1 GCF_035474595.1 Longimicrobium sp. | reverse complement strand
AACGCCGGGAGCGGCCTCTTCATCATCCTCATCCATCCACCGGCTTACTGGTCGAAGACCTGGGCGCCGGCGGGGGGGGTGAAGGTGAACAGGTTGTCGGGGAGCGCGTGGTTGGTGCGAAGGTTCCGCATCTCCACGGTGCGGACGGAGTTGTTCTCCTCCGTCATCTCGAAGCGGCGGACCAGGTAGTCCTCCTTGTCCACCCAGATCTTGAGGATCTTGTACGCCGAGGCGCCGCGCGGCACCAGCGTCAGCACATAGGACGACCGACCCGCGACTGACTCGTCGCCCGCCAACGTGGCGACGAAGCGCTGGTTGGGGTTGCTGAGGAACTGCTGCTGCAGATCCACGCTCTGCCCACCCTCGGCGATGCTGGTGCGGATGACCTGCGTGCGGTCGCTGCTGGGATAGTAGATCCAGAAGTAGCGCCCGTCGGCCACCATCACGTCGCCCGCGGGGTCGGTGAAGCGCATCAGGAAGCGGTCCGGCTTGCGCTGGTACAGCTTGCCCGTGCTCTGCCGGTCGCTCCCCAGCAGGGGAACGTGCAGGTTCTGCACGAAGTCGGCTTCCAGCGTGCGCACCCCCGCCGCTGTCTGCTCCACCCGCGCCAGGATCGCATTCGCGTCCTGCCGCCCGCCCTTCACGGGAGCCGGCGCCGAGGGGGGCGCGGACGCGGGCGCATTCGCCTGCGCGCCGCTCCCGGCGGAGGGCGTGGCAGGCGAGGTCGCCGCGGAGACGGGCGCGTCGCCGGCCAGGGGGGGCTGCGGCTGCGCCACGGAGGTGGCGGAGGTGTCCCCGCCAGAGGCCACCGGGGCGGCACGGCGGGTGGTGTTCACCTGCACGCCGCCGTCGGCCTGCGCCTCGCGCCCGCCGCCGCACGCGGCCAGCGCCAGCGGCACCAGCACGAGCGCGGCGCGGGAAAAGAATCTATCCGTCATCCCCATTCGTCCGTTCGATTGCGGGTGAATTCGTGTGGCTTCGGCGTACCCACCCGTGCAACCGCCGTTCCCTACAGCTCGGGGGCCAGCTCTTCGTCGATCTCCGCGTCCAGCTCGGGGTCGGCCGCGGCGGGAAAGCGGGTGCCCTGGTGGTTCGCGACGATGGCGGCCAGCTCCGTCACCAGCTCGGGGCTCAGGCGCGGATAGAAGCTGCGGGCGCGGTCCTCGATGTCCGTCTGGCTGGCGCCCGGGGGCACGGCGGCGCGGACGGCCAGGACGCGGGCGTCGCGGATGGCGCGGGCGGTCTGCTCTTCGCGGCGCTTGCGCGCGGCGGTCATCTCCCTGACCAGCTCTTCGTGCGTCACGGTCTCTCCGGATTCAGGTGGCTAATAGATCAGATCGTGATCGATAGGCACAAAGATAACCTCCCGGGGAAGCCCCAGCCGCCGGGCATGCTGCCGGGCGGGGGAGATGTCACGATGTGCTAATGATTTCGGGCGGGTTCGAGTGCTGAGTGCTGAGTGCCAAGTGCCAAGTGCCAAGTGCCAAGTGCCAAGTGCCAAGTGCCAAGCTGCGCCGGATCCATCTCCGCACTTCCGCACTTCCGCACTCTCGCACTTCCGCACCATCTGTCCGTCAGTACTCGCCCAGAAAGCGGCGGGCGACGCGGATGAAGCGGCGGTCCTGCTCGGCTTCGGGCTGCGACTCGGCTTCGGTCAGGATGCGGCGGACGTGCGGGTGCAGGCGCTCCTCGCCCCAACGGTAGCCGGTGGCCGCCTCGGCGGAGCCGGTGTCGGCGTCGCGGGCGCCCTCGAGCAGCGCGCGCGCCGCCGCCGCATCGTACGACGGATCGTCGCGCGGCGGCAGGCCGTAGCGCCCCGGCACCGCATCTCCCGAATCCTCCTTCACGAACGCGCGCGACATCTCCCGATCTCCCTTTCCCCCATCTCCATCCCGAAAACCCGCTGCCTGCGCACTCGAGGCTTCGAGGGCATCCTGCCCACTTGGCTGGCCCCATTCCCCGGCCCCTCCGCCCGCTCCGCGGGGGAGGGGAGAACTCATCGCGCCACGGATTTCAGCTCGCCACCCGAGCGCTGGATGGCAGTCCCGCAGGGACTTTGTGCCGTTGTTGCCCCCGAATTCCATTCGGGGGGAGGGGCTTGGAGCCTCAGTGATCGATCGTCCACCCCGTGCTCAGCTCCGTGCGGCCCCACTTGATGTGGAGCGCGCCGGCCAGATCCGCATAGCCGGTGCCGGGGCGCGCGGACTCGGGGATGAGGTGGATGGTGAGCGTCTCCTCGGGCTCCGTCATCGTCCGTGCGGCGAGCGGGATGCGTCCGACGTCTTTCGTCGCGTCGTAGTCGGTGCCCCACTGGCCGGTGCCGCGGTTCACGATGAGCTGCCACGCGGTGCCGGAGTACAGCACGAAGAGCGAGTAGTCGCCGCGCGAGAGCTTCAGGCCGCCCAGCGCCATGTCGACGTCGGTGTGCAGCGTGGTGGCCATGTTCGCGCCGAAGCGCCACACCGTGTCGCGCGGGATCAGGCCGCCTTCCACGCGGCGGCCGCGCGCGTGCGGCTGCCCGTACGTGATGGCGATGCGCGCCGGCCCGGTGAGCGCCGCGTCTTCCTCGTACCACTCGTTGCCAATGCGCCGCTGGTTCAGGTGCACCTCGACGGTCGCGTAGCTGCTGGCCGCCATCCGCAGCGGCGGCGGCGGCGGCGCGGGCTGCTGCTGGGCCGCGAGCGGCGCGGCGACGGCGATCGCGAGCAGGGCGGAGAGGTGGATTCGGTTCATCGTCGGACCCGATGGAGGTGGGGAAGATCGAGCGGCCAAGAGCACGGCCGCGGCGGCGAGGGAGGATCTTCTTATGAAGTACGGTCGAGGTGGTCGAGGGCGCGGCCCAGGCGTTCCAGCCCGGCCGCGAAGGCCGCGGGGTCGACGCCCAGCCCGATGCGGAAATGGTCCGGCATCCCGAAGAACGCGCCGGGGACGATGTCCGTCGCGCCGTCGGCCGCCAGCACGCGGCGGAGCCGGCGGACGCTTCCCCGGCGCAGGCGCGGGAAGGAGACGCTGCCGGCGCGGTGCTCCGTCCACTCCAGGTCGCCGCGGGTGCGGTAGAATGCGTTCAGCGCGTCGCGATTGGCGTCCAGCATCGCCTTCGACCGCGCGGCGATGGCATCGATCCCCGCGAAGGCGGCGGCGGCGAGCTGCTCGGCCGGGTGCGCGCCGATGTTGTTCGCGATCTCCACCATCCGCCACATCCGGCACGCCAGCCGCGGCTCGGCCAGGATCCATCCGCAGCGCAGCCCGGCCAGCCCGTACACCTTGGTCAGGCTACTGGTTGCGATGAAGACGTCGCCGAGATGCGCCGACGTCCGCGGCTCGGCCTCGAACAGCGCGTCGAGATACACCTCGTCCACCAGTGCGCGCGCGCCGGCGGACTCCGCGATGCGGCCGATCTCCCGCAGCGTCTCGTCGTCGGTGAACGCGCCGGAGGGGTTGTGCAGGTTGGTGATGACGATGAGCCGCGTGCGCGCCGTTACCGCCCGCGCGACCTCGGCGGGGTCGATCGCGAAGCCGTCCTCCGCGCGGCGCGGGAAGCGGCGGATGCTCGCGCCCAGGTGGCGGGCGACGGAGAGGAGCGGCTCGTACGCCGGGTGCTCGATCACCACCTCGTCCGCCGGCCCGAGGAGCGCCGACATCGCCAGGAAGTTGGCCATCGAGCAGCCCAGCGCCTGCACGACACGGTCGGCGGGAACGCGGTAGCGGCGCGCGATGGCATTTCCCAGCGCGCCGTAGCCGTACGCGCCGGTGCCGCCCAGCGCGAGCGTTCCCGGCGGCGCGGGGAGATCGGCGAGCGCGAGGTGCGGCATTCCGCTGGACGTCAGGTCGTACCGCGACGGGCGGTGCAGCTTGGCCCAGCGCAGGTAGCGCGACCCGACGGGCGGCGTCACGCCGTCCCCCGGCGGCGCCAGAGGAGGTAGACGGGGATGCCGGCGAGCATGATGGCGATCCCCACCGCGCTGTTGGCGGGATACTTCCACACGGTGCTGGCGACGATCAGCGCCGCCGCGGCGATGAAGAGCGCCGTCGTCACCGGGTGCCCGGGGATGCGCGCGCCCGCATCTCCATCTCCCGCTGCGCGGCGGCGGAAGACGAAGATGGTGCCCGCCGTCAGGCCGAAGAAGATCCAGTCGACCGAGACGACGTAGTTCAGGATCTGCTCGTACGTGCCGGTGAGGGCGATGAGGAGCGAGAGCACGCCCTGCAGCACGATGGCCGCGGCCGGCGCGCGGGTGCGGGGATCGACCCACGCGATGCGGCGGAAGAACAGCCCGTCGGCCGCCATGGCGAAATACACGCGCGGCGCGGTGAGCATCCCCTGGCTCAGGAAGCCGAGGGTGGAGATGGCGATGCCGACCGCGATCAGCGCCGCGCCCGCCGGCCCGAACGCGTTGCGCATCACCGCCGACGCGGGAGTGGGCGTCCCCGCCAGCCCCGCGGCGCCGAGCGCGAGGACGCAGGCGACGTTGACCGCGACGTAGAGCGCGATCACGCCGAGGACGCCGATCATCAGCCCGCGCGCCAGGTCGCGCCGCGGGTTGCGCATCTCGCCGGCGACGAAGCTGGCCGTCTGCCAGCCGCCATACGCAAACATCACCGGCGTCATCGCCGCGCCGAACGACGCGAGCGAATCCCCATCCCCACCCGCCGTCGCCGCGACCGCGTCCGCCGCGGGACGCCCGGCGAAGAAGAGCCCGGCGGCCACCAGCGCGCCGATGGCCACGATCTTCAGCACCATGAGCGCGCTCTGCACGGTGCTCCCGGCGCGCACACCCAGGCAGTTGACCGCCACCAGCAGCGCGATTCCCAGCGCGGCCACGGCCGGCTCGCCCAGCGGCACGTGCGTGGTCTCGCGGAAGTAGCGCGCGAAGGTCACGGCCACGGCGGCCATCCCGCCGGTCTGGATCACCAGCAGCAGCGCCCAGCCGTAGACGAAGGCCACGGCCGGGTGATACGCGTCGCGGAGGTAGGCGTACTGCCCGCCCACCTGCGGCCGGCGCGCCGCCAGCTCCGCATACACGAAGGCGCCCGCCAGCGCGATCAGCCCGCCCGCCACCCACGCGCCCACGATCAGCAGCGGCGTGTGCACCCGCTCCGCCACGACGTGCGGGTTGACGAAGATCCCCGACCCGACGATGCCGCCCATCACGATCATCGTCGCGTCGAACAGCCCCAGCCTGCGCGCCAGGCCGGGGCCGGCCGCCACTTCGCCCCCGGCCGCACCGGCGGCCGGTCCCTCCAACCCTGTCGCCATTCGCCTTCGGTCACCTGGCCGGGAGATCCGGATTCCATGCACGACGGGCGGCCGACCGGGCCGCCCGCACGCCGCTTCGGGAGGACGCGCTCAGCGGGCGCGTGACGGGTGCTCGTAGCGCACCCAGAACGCCATGCGCCGGTGCTCGCTGCCCAGCCAGACCGCACGGACCTCGCGGATCACAACCTGCTCGCCCGGGCGCAGCGATCCGATCACCGCCGGCTCGTCGTGCCGCTTCTCCCACGGCCGGTCGCGAACGTTCACCACCCCGCGGGCCCGGAGGCGGTCGCCCTCGCGGATGGCCATCTCGACGTCCGGGTCGAGCGGCGGGCCGGACGTCCGGTACGCGGGAACGTCGGAGCGCGTGAGGTCGTCGAAGTTCTTCGCCGTCCACGCTCCGCCCGGCGGCGCCTCGCCGTAGTAGGCGTATCCCGAGGAGGGAGACGGCTGCGGCCCCGCGCGGAAGCCGGCGCTCGCGCCCGCGGCCAGCGACAGCGCCACCGCGATCAGCCCGCGGGCGGTGCTCCGACGGGCGCGCGGAGTCCGGGGGATGGAGTGCACGTTGCTCATGGCGCGGCGGGGATGAGGTAGAAGCACTCGAAGCGATGCGCGATCGCTCCGACGAACGCCGGCACCGGTCCGCCCTTCCAAGCTCATGCGCGCGCCGGCGATGCGCCAGCGTTTCGTTCGGCAGACCGCCCGCTACACGGCGTCGGGATCGGCGGGGAGCACGGCCCAGGTGGCCAGGAAGATTGCCAGTCCGAGCGCGTAGACCCACGGCTGGCCGCCCAGCAGGATGTAGACGGCGCCGAAAAGTGCCGCGCCCTCGGCCAGCGCGCTCCCGATCAGGCTCCACGTCTGCCGCGCCGCGCCCTGCGCCCGCGCGCGGATGCCGCGAAACGCGGCCATGCCGACGATCGCCAGCACGCACAGCCCGTAGCCCACCCAGCGCAGCGCGTCGAGCGGCGTCTCGGGGTTCAGCGGCTCGGTGCGGTGGGTGCTCTGCCAGTACGCGATGCCGCCGAACAGCAGCAGCCCGGCGAACATGGCGTATCGCACCAGCTTCAGCTTGCCGGCCGTGAGGTTTGGCCCGGCGAAGAGAGGAGAGTTCATGGCGATGAGGGGAAGATGGTGGGATCGGGAGATCTCGTACCATTTCGGGATGGACCGTGCAGTCGGCAGCGCACGTGCGACCTCGCCTATAGATCCTTCGACCTGCAGCCCCTCGTGCGAGGTCCAACAACGCTGTGGCCGGCCTGAATGGAAAGTTCCGCGCGCAGCCGGTCACCGGCGACTGAAGTCGCAGCAACAACTACGGGAAGCCTCGCAAACTGCGCGAGGCTGATCCGCTCACTCCGCGGCCCCGGTGCTCACGACCAATCTCCTT
>NZ_DATIND010000129.1 GCF_035474595.1 Longimicrobium sp. | reverse complement strand
CGAAAGTGCGAGAGTGAACCCCCCCCGCACCGCCGCATCGTCCCACGCGCCGTCTACTTTCGCACTCTCGCACTTTCGCACTCTCGCACGTCGTCACACCACTTCCACCTGCAGCAGGTTCGTCGTCCCCGGCACGTGCATGGGGTAGCCGGCGGTCACCACCATGCGGTCGCCGGGATTGGCCAGGCCGCGCTTCACCGCCTCCTCGCGCCCGCACGCCAGGTTCTCCTCGAAGGTCGACTCGGGGGTGCAGAGGATGGGGATCACCCCCCACACCAGCGCCAGCTGGTTGTAGGTGCGCGTCTGGTCGGTGAGCGCCAGCACCGGCACCGGCGGGCGGAAGGAGGAGACCACGCGCGCCGTGCTCCCGCTGCTGGTGAAGGTCAGGATCACCGGCGCGCCCATCCGCCGCACCGCCTCGGCCGTGGCGCCGGCGATGGCGCGCGCGGTGGTGATCTCGCCGTCGGATTGCTCCAGCGGGAAGTCGTAGTGCGGGCCACCCTCCAGGATGTGCGAGCTCTCGATCTCCTGCGCGATGCGCGCCATGGCCTGCACCGCCTGGATGGGGAACTTCCCCGTGGCCGTCTCGGCCGAGAGCATCACCGCGTCGGTGCCGTCGATGATCGCGTTCGCCACGTCGCTGGCTTCCGCGCGGGTGGGGCGCGGGTTCTCGATCATGCTCTCCAGCATCTGCGTGGCGGTGATCACCGGGCGGCCGCTCACGTTGCACAGCTGGATCATGCGCTTCTGCGCCAGCGGCACCTGCTCGAAGGGCAGCTCCACCCCCAGGTCGCCGCGCGCCACCATCGCCACCGCCGACGCCTCCACGATCGCCTGCAGGTTCTGCAGCGCCAAGCCCTTCTCCACCTTGACGACGACGAGCGGTCCGCCGGGGGGGATGCGGCGCGTCAGGTCCAGCACGTCCTCGGCCGAGCGGACGAAGGAGAGGGCGATGTAGTCCACCTGCTGCTCCAGCGCGAACTCCAGGTCGCGCAGGTCCTTGGGCGTCAGCGAGGGAACGGAGATGCGGGTGGTGGGGAGATTGATCCCCTTGTGCGAGGTCAGCTCGCCGCCGTGGATGACGCGCATCGTGACGCGCGGCGGCTGCACGTCCTCCACGATCAGCTCCATCAGCCCGTCGGCCAGCAGCACCACCTCGCCCACCTCCACGTCGGCCGCCAGCTCGGCGAAGGTGGTGGGGAGCTCGCCCGGCCCGGCGACGGCTTCGGGGGCGAAGGTCACGCTGTCGCCGGGCTTCAGCTCCACCGGCTCGGGGAGGGAGCCTACGCGGATCTTGGGGCCCTGCAGGTCGCCCAGCACGGCGATGGGGCGCCCGCACTCCTTCGAGGCCTGGCGCACGTTGCGGATGGTTTCCGCGTGCCGGTCCAGGTCACCGTGCGAGAAGTTGATGCGCGCCACGTCCATCCCCGCCTCGATCAGCGCGCGGATGCGCTCCGGCGACCACGACGAGGGGCCCAGCGTGCAGACGATCTTGGTGCGTCGAACCATCGGTCCATCCAGGGGCGGCGAGGGAACCGCCGCGCGGCGGCAGGGAGCGTACCCGCGCGGAAACACGCGCGCGGGGAATCCGCCCACAAACTGCCCCCCGCCGCGCCGGAGCGGCAAGGGGCGCGCGGGGATTTTGTTACCGGTGCTTCCAATTCGATCGGGAAGTGCCAAGTGCCAAGTGCCAAGTGCCAAGTGCCAAGTGCCAAGTGCTGAGTGCTGAGTGCTGAGTGCTGAGTGCTGAGTGCCGAGTCCTGAGTGCGGAGTGCGTTGCCGGTACACCCCGTCGCCTCCCCTGAAGACGTCATCCTGAGGCCGGCCACACCGAACCCGCGTCAGCACCAGACTCTGCAGGCCGAAGGATCTGTGGCCGGACCAGCACGTCACCTACGGACGAGCACGAAGGGCGGGTCCGCGGTTCTGCACGGAAGACGGAGCCCGCACCAGCGCGGGCCGGCGGTTTGCGTCAGCGGAAAGGCAACCAACGGCGGAAGGACGGAGATGGCGAAGACGGTGTGGTGCGTGTTCGAGCGGCTGCCGCACGAGAAGTGCCCCTTGCTGTCGGCGGTGTGCGCGTCGGCGGAGGTGGCCGAGGAGATGGTGGAGATGGCCCGCCGCGAGAAGGAGGCCGACGGCGAGCCCGCGAGCGACTTCACCGTCACCCCGTGGACGGTGCTGGACCGCCAGGTCCGCAAGATCGACCGCGCCGACCAGATCAGCCACATCCTGGACCCCATGCGCGGCGCCCTCGCGTACCCATCCGTCAACGGGGGCGACGATGACGGCACCACCGCGAAGAAGCCGCGCCGGGCGAAGAAGAGCTGACCGCCGTAATCGAGGAGGCACCATCGCCTCCGAAGTCGCCACGATGGTGCGGCGCGAGTCCGCGAAGGCGGACTTTGTGCAGTTGTTGCAGCGAATTCCTTCGCCCTTCCCTGCCTTTCACCGCATCGGCCCGCGCGGCAGCGGGCGCGACGGGGTCGTCTGGTCGAAGTAGACGAGCGCGTCGAAGTAGCGGGCGACGGGCGTGTCCCGGAACGGGTGCTCCATCGCCCCGGCGCCGATCGAGCGGAACGCGTGGGGAGCGGCGAGCCAGGCGCCGTTCTCCTCCTCCGCCGCGCCACGCAGGTCCAGCACGAACCGCGGCATCCCCGTGGAGCGCAGCACCGATTCCACGCTTCCCGCCTCCGGCGCGGCCGCGGGGTACGACGCCAGCCCGCGCGGCCCGATGGCCGTGTACTCTCCCTCGCCGAACGCGAAGCCGAACACGCGGTAGGCGCTTCCGAACCGGTGATCGAGGTGCGCGCCCATCGCCCCGGGCGCGCGGGAGACGTGCCCGTTGTGCGCCCACAGCACCATCCGCGTCCCCGTGGGGTGGTGCGCCGCGATCCAGGCCACGTTCTCCGCCATGCTGCTGTCTCGCGACGCAGGACCTGCCAGCATCGTCCTCGCCGCCTGCTCCACGATGCGCGCGTTCTGCTCGGCCCAGTCCACCTGCATCGTGTCGAACCGCGCGAGATAGGTGGTTCGGTTCGCCGCGAGGTGGGCGAGCACCCGCGCGGCCGCGTCCCGCCATACCCGCGCCTGGACGGAGTCGGCGCGTCCCCCGCGCCGCACCGCCTCGAACGCGCTCGTCGCGATTGCGGACGCGCTGTCGGCCTGCGGCAGGAACGCGGGGTCGGCGCGGGCGACGAAGGCACGCACGCTGTCCGCCGCGACGCCCGGGAACTGCATGTCGAATCCCCAGAACTCCACCCGTCCCCGGCCGGACGCGTTGTACGCGCGCATCCACTCCATCAGCGCCAGCACCTCCTCGGTGTTCCACGTCCAGAAGTACAGCCCGGCGAGCGCCGCGCGCGGGTCGCCGCGGCCGGTCAGCACGTATTCGTTCACGCGCCGCGCCTCGGGCATGTTGGCCTCGATGGTGAACACGGTCACGCCCTCGCGCTCCACCATCCACTGCACCAGCCGGTGCTTGGCGCGGAAGAACTCGCGCGTGCCGTGCGTCCCCTCGCCCAGCGCGACGATGCGCGCGCCGGCGACCAGCGGACGGAGCGCGCGAAGATCGGCATCGTCCCCGCCAGGCGCGTCGGTCCGCAGGGGGATGGCGTGCCGGCGCACCCACGCGGCCTGCGCGGGCGTCGCCTCCCACGCGCGGGCCGTCGCCGGATCGTACGGCACGCCGTCCAGCGCGATCTCCACGTCGTCGAACCACGCCGTTCCGTCCCCGTTGTCCAGCGCGCCGAAGATGACACCGGTGGCCGCGCTGTCCACCGGCAGCTCGATCTCGTACCGCGTCCACGGGCTGGTTCCGGACGCGCCGCGCCCCGCCATGTTGTCGAAGGCGAGCGAGCGGTTCCCCGGCCCGTCCACGCGCATCCAGAACGCGGCCTGCCCGCGCGTCACGCCCTCCGTGCGGATCCATCCGCGCAGCCGGACCCGCTTCCCCCGTGCGGCGGAGACGGGAATGACCTGGTTCGCCACCGCGAATCGCGTCGCCGCCGAGGTCTGCCGGATGCGCAGGCTCAGCCGGCCGCCGTGCGCCGCGACGCTGTCCAGCTCGGCCGCGTACCCCGCCGGCGCGCCGACGGACCACGTGGCCGGGCGAGTGGGATCCAGGAGCGAGCGCTCCTCGAACCCCAGGTTCGCGACGGTCTGCGCCCGCAGCGAGACGGCCGGGCTGGCGAGCGCGATCAGCAGGGCGCAGCAGGTTCGGAGGAGATTGGACATGAGACGATCGGAACAAGGGAGATGGGAACCGTCCGCTTTCGCCGAAGCTTCAGGAATCGAACCGCTCCGACCAGGGATGCAGGCAGATCCCGGAGAGACGAGCCGATCGCCCGAAACGCCGCGGGGCCGTCCTCCCCCTTGGAAGGACGGCCCCGCGGCGATTCCCATCTACCGGACCCGCCGGATCAGTCCAGCTCGTCCACGCTGTTGATCACCTTGCCGACCAGGCCGTACTCGATGGCCTGCTTCGCGTCGAGCCAGAAGTTGCGGTGCGTGTCGGTCTCGATGCGCTCGAAGGGCTGCCCCGTCTCGCGCGCGAAGATCTTGTTGATCCGCTCGCGCATGCGCAGGATCTCGCGTGCCTCGATCTCCACGTCGCTGGCCATGCCGCTGGTGCCGCCCGCCGGCTGGTGCAGCAGGAAGCGCGTATTGGGCAGCGCGTACCGGTCCTCCTGCGGCACCGACACGTAGATCAGCGCGCCCGCGCTGGCCACCCACCCCGTCCCCACCATCCGCACGCGCGGCTTGATGAAGCGGATCACGTCGTGGATGGTGTCGCCGCTCTCCACGTGCCCGCCCTGCGAGTTGATGAAGATGGTGATCGGCTTGTCGCCGTCGGCCGCCATCGCCAGCAGCTGCCCCATCACGTGCGACACCAGCTTCTGGTTGATCTCGCCGCTGATGATGAGGGTGCGGGCGTCGAACAGACGGTCGCGCACGGCATCGGTCATCGCCGCCGCGTTGCGCTCGGCGCTGTTCGGCTCGGGCTTCTGCTCGGGGGTTTCGTCCCCTTCTTCCTGTAGCCTGTACATTGTCCCCGTTTTCGCTGTCAGCCAGTCTGCACCCGGACGGCGCAAGATACACAGGCGGGCGCCGCCGGAACAGCGCCCGCCCGCCGCCGCGCGCGCAGGGCGCAGGTTCGGTGCCGCGGCAACAAGTGCGGGAGTGCGGCCGGAGCGCCCGCGGCTCCCCGAGGTGCCTGGCCGAACGCCGGGCTAGGAGAACGTCTGGCGCACGGGAGAGCGGAGGTCTTCTCCCGAAAAGAAGAGGGTCGCTCCCGCCTCGGCTTCAAGCAGGACTTCGTCATCCCCCTCGCCCCGTCCGCTGAACAGCGCCGTGTGGATGTGCGTCACGCCGCCGAACTCGGCCGCCACCGCGTGTGCTCGCTCACGCAATGAGCGCAGGTGGGCAGCCGTCACCCGGCCCCACTTGCACTCGCCGACCAGAAGATCACCCTTTCCACCGATTGCCACGACGTCCACCTGGTTCCGGGACGCGCCGTCCCACCACTCGCCCAGCCGCACGGGCCTGAACGGCAGCCGGTCGCCCCGCCGGACGAAGTCGCGGCACATTTCCTCGAACACCAGCCCCATGTAGTCGTCGAGGGCGGGGGAGACAGCCTCGTTCCAGAGTTGCTCCGGCGCGACCAAGCCCAGCGTTCCCGCGTTCACGAGCGGTGCGATCAGCCTGTGCCAGAATGCGACGTAGGGATCGATGATCCGGTACACCGCGCGTTTCGAACGCTGCGGATTCCTTTCCGTCACGGGCGCCACCCGGGCAATGACCTGCATCTCCTCGAGCCACCGGATCGCCCGCTGGAGCGTTCCGCCGACCCGGCCCACGCGCTTGGTGATCCCTCCCCAGGTCTGCTCTCCGCCCGCGATCGCCTCGATGATCGAATAGTGCACATGCGCATCCGCGGTAAATGCGTCCAGCATGTGCTGCGCCTCGTCCACGAGCCGTCCGCTGGGCGTAAGCAGCGCATCGGCCACATTGGCCCCAAGCGGCCGTGCGGCATCGATCAGGGAAAGGTGACCGGGAAGATGACCGTACATACCATACGCGATCATCTGGTCCCGCACGCTCCAGCCGGGCATGAAGAGCGCTGCTTCCGCGAGGCCGAACGGTCCCACGACCAGCTTGGCGGTACGACGGCCGTACAGGGGCTGGTCCACCTCCTCCAACTGGTTCATCGCGCTGATGTATGATCCACTCAGCACCAGCTTGATCTGCGTCTTCGGCCAGGCGTGGTCCCACAAGCTCTGAATGATGGACGTCAACGCCGGCGCTGCGGCAGCCAGGTACGGAAACTCGTCGAGCACGAACAGGAACGGGCTCCCGTCCGCGCGCCGCGTGATGTACCCGAACAGGTCTTCCCACGACGGGAACGCGATCCCCGCCTGCAGCGCCGCATCGTCGAAGTGCTGCCCTATCACCCGCGTAAGGCCGGCGAGCTGCTCCGCTTCCGTCCTTCGCGTCGCCTGGTAGTAGATGCCTCCAACCTGCTGGGCGAACCGCGTCAGCATGAAACTTTTCCCCGCGCGGCGGCGGCCCATGACGAAGACGAGGTCCGGCCGCGGCTTGCGCCAGAGACTTTCGAGCGTCCGCCACTCGGTTTCGCGATCGAACAGATCGTGCGGTCTGGGGCTTTCCATGGGTCTACCGCGCCTCGGGCCTAAACAAAGAACCAGATTTGGTAGTACCAGATTTGGTAGTACCAAATTTGGTAGTTTCGAACGTGGTGACACCAATGTTGATCACCTGCACTTGAAAGTAAAGGGCGCGGTGCGGAATCCGTGATGAAATGCATGCAAGAACTCCGCGGCCAGCCTGGCTGACCGCGGTTTACCGGTGCTGCCGATGGTGCGCCGCGATTCAGTCCGCCGCGGCCAGCTCCTCGCGCTTCTGGACCATCCGCGGCTCCTTGAGGCGCGGGTCGTTGAGGGCGGCGTGCGCGGCGGCCAGGCGCGCGATGGGCACGCGGTAGGGCGAGCAGGAAACGTAGTTCAGCCCCGCGCCGTGGAAGAACTCGATCGACTTCGGGTCGCCCCCGTGCTCGCCGCAGATGCCGAGCTTCAGATCTTCCTTCACCCCGCGCCCCAGGCGGCAGGCCATCTCCACCAGCTTCCCCACGCCGCCGATGTCCAGCGACTGGAACGGGTCGTGGGGGATGATCCCCTGCTCCACGTACAGCGGCAGGAAGCGCCCGGCGTCGTCGCGCGACAGGCCGAAGGTGGTCTGCGTCAGGTCGTTGGTGCCGAAGGAGAAGAACTGCGCCTCGGCGGCGATCTCGTCGGCGGTCAGCGCGGCGCGGGGGAGCTCGATCATCGTTCCCACCATGTAGTCCACGCGCCGGCCCGCGTTCTCGAACACCTCCTCGGCCACCTCGTCCACGATCCTGCGCTGCCGCTTCAGCTCCTCGGCCGTGCCCACCAGGGGGACCATGATCTCGGGGCAGACGGAGACGCCCTCGGCGGCGACGTTCACCGCGGCCTCGAAGATGGCCTGCGCCTGCATCCAGGTGATGTCGGGGTAGGTGATCCCCAGGCGGCAGCCGCGGTGGCCCAGCATGGGGTTGGCCTCGTGGTGCGCCTCCACGCGCGCCCGCAGCTGCGGCGTGGGAATGCCCGTCTTGCGCGACAGGTGCTTGATCTCGGCGTCGCCCTGCGGCAGGAATTCGTGCAGCGGCGGGTCCAGCAGGCGGATGGTGACGGGAAGGCCGTCCATCGCCCGGAAGATCCCCTCGAAGTCGCCGCGCTGCATGGGGAGGAGCCGGGCCTCGGCGATGGCGCGGCCGGTGGGGTTCCCGGCCAGGATCATCTCGCGCACCGCGTCGATGCGGTCGCCCTCGAAGAACATGTGCTCGGTGCGGCACAGCCCGATCCCCTCGGCGCCGAACTTCCGCGCGACCGCGGCGTCGGCCGGGGTGTCGGCGTTGGTGCGCACCTTCAGCGTGCGGAACTGGTCGGCCCACTCCATCAGCCGCATGAACGGTTCGGTCAGCTCGGGATCGACGGTGGGCACCTGCCCCAGGATCACCCGCCCCGTGGTTCCGTCCAGGGTGATCCAGTCGCCCTCGCTCACCGTCTCGCCGCCCACGCTGAAGCGGCCGCGCGCCTCGTCCATCTCGATCGCCCCCGCGCCGGCCACGCAGCACTTTCCCATCCCGCGGGCGACCACGGCGGCGTGGCTGGTCATCCCCCCGCGGCAGGTGAGGATCCCGCGCGCCACCACCATCCCGTGGAAGTCCTCGGGGCTGGTTTCGCGGCGCACCAGGATCACCGGCTCGTGCGCGCCGCGCTCGGCGGCCGCGTCGGGGTTGAAGACGACTTTCCCCGACGCCGCGCCGGGCGAGGCGGGAAGCCCCGTCGTCAGCACCTTCGCGTCCGCGCTCGGGTCCAGCATGGGGTGCAGGAGCTGGTCGAGCTGCTCGGGCGCCACGCGGAGGACGGCTTCGTCGATGGAGATGAGCCCCTCGTCCACCATCTCCACCGCGATGCGCACGGCGGCGCGGCCGGTGCGCTTGGCCGAGCGCGTCTGCAGCAGGAACAGGTGCCCGCGCTCCACGGTGAACTCCAGGTCCTGCGCGTCGCGGAAGTGGCGCTCCAGCTTTTCCTGCGCGTCCAGCAGCTCCTGGTAGGCGATCGGCATCACCTCGGCCATGCGGGCGATGGGAAGCGGGTCGCGGATGCCGGCCACCACGTCCTCGCCCTGCGCGTTCACCAGGAACTCGCCGTAGAACACGCGTTCGCCGGTGGAAGGGTCGCGGGTGAAGCAGACGCCCGTGGCGCTGTCGTCGCCCATGTTGCCGAACACCATGGTGCAGACGTTCACCGCCGTGCCCAGGTCGTCGGAGATGCCGTTCACCTTGCGGTACGCCTTCGCGCGCGGCGTGTCCCACGAGCGGAAGACGGCCTCGATGGCGCCCCACAGCTGCGCCTGCGGGTCGTCGGGGAACGGCTCCCCCGTCCGCTCGGCGACGAGCGTCTTGAACGCGCCGGTCAGCTCGCGCAGGTCGTCCGCGGAGAGATCCGTGTCCTCCTTCACCCCACGCGCTTCCTTGCGCTCGTCGATCAGGCGCTCGAAGTCGGTGGAGGGCACGCCGAGGACGACGTCTCCATACATCTGCACGAAGCGGCGATAGCTGTCCCACGCGAAGCGCTCGTTCTCGGTCGCCGTCGCCAGGCTCGCCACGGTGGCGTCGTTCAGGCCCAGGTTGAGGATCGTGTCCATCATCCCCGGCATGCTGAACCTGGCGCCCGAGCGGACGGAGACGAGCAGGGGATTGTCGCCGCCGCCAAAGGTCTTCCCCGTGGCCTCCTCCACGCGCGCCGTCGCGGACGCCACCTGCTCATGCAGCCCCCCAGGGTAGCTGTGGCCCTGGAGGTAGAGCCTGCAGACTTCGGTGGTGATGGTGAAGCCGGGAGGCACGGGCACGCCGATGCGCGCCATCTCGGCCAGGCCGGCGCCCTTGCCGCCCAGCAGGTCCTTCATGCGGCCGTTCCCCTCGGTCTGGCCGGCGCCGAAGAAGTAGACGTATTGGTCGGGCATGGTGGTGGCTCGGAAAGGGCGGTGGCGGGACTTCTCCGGGTGGGCGGGAAGCGCCCCAACGGCGGCACTCAAGGGCAAGAATGCTGCCGCCGGACGCCGCACGCGCACCGGGAGTTGCAGCCGCGGTGTGAACCGAATCCGTGAACTCAGTTCGTGCATCCTCACCGCATCGACCCGACGTCATCCTGAGGCCGACCACACCGCAACCAGAGCCTACACAATAGATTGCAGGCCGAAGGATCTATCATCTCCGCAGCACGTGATTCGGCGGGGTGCGCTGATTCTTCCGCCGGATTTGTATGAGGGGATCGAGGACAGTGCGCGGGGGCGAGCGGGAGATGGAAAGACGGCCAGGATCGAGCGTGGTGATGGTGCGCACCTCGCCGTGCGGACGGGCGGCGGATACGATTCGGGGGGATTCACGACAGCGATGGAACGTAGATGCGGATGAAGATTCGCTGGATCGCAGGGCTCGCGGCCGCGGTGGCGATGGGGTGCGGGCGCGACCGCACGGTTTCCGATCCCCGGCTCGCGCTGCTGCTGGACGTTCCCGCGCACGTGGCGCCGGGTGACGAGGTGCCGGTGGCGGTGACGCTGGTGAACCGCGCGACGGACAGCGCCCGCGTGGCGGTGGAGGCGAGCGGCGCGCTGGAGCTGGTGGTGGAGAGCGGCGACGGGCTGGAGCTGGTGCGCCAGCCCGCGGAGACGGCGCTCACGTCGAACCCCGACGGGCTCGTGCTCACCCCGCGCGAGATCCGCGGCACCGGCTTCGTGTGGGACCAGCGCGGCGGCGACGGAAAGCCGCTCGCGCCCGGCAGCTACCGCATGCGCGTCGTGCTCCCCCGCCGCTCCGGCGATCTCGCCAGCCCGTGGAAGCCGTTCGTCATCGACCCGCCACGCTCCGGTTCGACAACGAAGAACTGATCGGGGATATTCATCCCGGCCCATGACGCGAAAAGCCCCGGACCGCATACGCGGGCCGGGGCTCTCATCTCACGGGAATCAGAGGAAAGGTCGATGTGTTTCCCTGGCTGACGTGCTGGACAGGGTATGGATCCTTCGGCCTGCAAGGTTCTGTGCGGAAACCGGTTGCAGCGTGGCCGGCCTCAGGATGACGTCGGGGGGGGATCGGTGCGGATCGCCCCCTGTCCCCTGTCCCCTGTCCCCTGTCCCCTCCCCTCTGCCTACTCCTCGCTCATGAACGGGTAGTCGAAGGCGCGGGCCGGGGCGAAGGTCTCCTTCATGGCCCGCGGGCTGATCCAGCGCATCAGGTTCAGGATGGAGCCGGCCTTGTCGTTGGTGCCGCTGGCGCGCGCGCCGCCGAAGGGCTGCTGGCCCACCACCGCCCCCGTCGGCTTGTCGTTGATGTAGTAGTTCCCCGCCGCGAAGCGCAGCAGCCGGTCCGCCTCCACCAGCGCGGCGCGGTCGTTGGCGAACACCGCGCCGGTCAGCGCGTACGGCGTCGTCCGATCGACGATCTCCAGCGTCTTCGCCCACTCGGCGTCGGGGTAGGCGTAGAGCGAGACGACCGGGCCGAACACCTCCTCGCACATCAGCCGGTACGCCGAGTCGTGCACCTGCACCAGCGTGGGCTCCACGAAGTAGCCGGTGCTGTCGTCGAAGCCGCCGCCGGCCACGATCTCCACGTCGCTGGCCTCCTGCGCGTGCTTGATGTAGCCGCTGATCTTGTCGAACGCCTTCCGGTCGATCACCGCGCCCATGAAGTTGCGGAAGTCCGCCGGGTCGCCCACGCGGATCTTCTCCATCATCTCCACGGTCAGCTCGCGCACCTGCGGCCAGAGCGACTGGGGAACGTAGATGCGGCTGGCGGCGCTGCACTTCTGCCCCTGGTACTCGTAGCCGCCACGCACGATGGCCGTGGCCAGCGCGGCCGGGTCGGCGCTCGCGTGGGCCACGATGAAGTCCTTGCCCCCCGTCTCGCCCACCAGCCGCGGATAGCTGCGGTAGCTGGCGATGTTCTCGCCCACCGTCTTCCAGATCGACTGGAACACCGTGGTCGACCCGGTGAAGTGCACGCCCGCCAGGTTGCGGTCGTTCAGCAGCACCCCCGAGGTGGCGACCGGGTCGCCGGGGACGAAGTTGATCACGCCCGGCGGCAGCCCAGCCTCCATCAGCAGCCGCATGATGTACCAGCCGCTGTACATGGCCGTGGCCGCCGGCTTCCAGACCACCACGTTGCCCAGCATGGCCGGCGCGGTGGGCAGGTTGCCGGCGATGGAGGTGAAGTTGAAGGGCGTGACCGCGTAGACGAAGCCCTCCAGCGGGCGGTGGTCCAGCCGGTTCCACTGCCCCGGGGGAGACCGCGGCTGCTCCGTGTACAGCTTCTGCGCGAAGGAGGCCGCCCCCGCCTGGCAGGAGCTCTCCTTCGACGACCGCGCCGCGGTGTTCCTCCGGGCCGCCGACCTGCTCGCCGGGCCGTGGCGGCAGACGCTCAACGCCGCGACGATGCTGGGCCAGAGCAAGACCGCCTACCAGGCCGAGATCGACAGCGCCTGCGAGCTGGCCGACTTCTGGCGCTACAACGTGCACTTCGCCCGGCAGTTGCTCGCCGAGCAGCCGGAGTCGGCCCCCGGCACCTGGAACCGGATCGACCACCGGCCGCTCGAGGGCTTCGTCTACGCGATCACGCCCTTCAACTTCACCGCGATCGCCGGCAACCTGCCCACGGCCCCGGCGCTGATGGGCAACACGGTCCTCTGGAAGCCCTCCCCGACCCAGCAGCTCGCCGCGCACCTGACGATGGAGCTCCTCGAGGAGGCCGGCCTGCCGCCAGGTGTCATCAACATGCTGCCCGGCGACGGCATCGACGTCTCGGCGGTGGCTCTGGAGCACCCCGACCTGGCCGGCATCCACTTCACCGGGTCCACGGCGACGTTCCGGCACCTGTGGCGGGCCACCGCCGACAACATCGAGCGCTACCGCACCTACCCGCGCATCGTGGGCGAGACCGGCGGCAAGGACTTCGTCGTCGCGCACCCGAGCGCCGACCCGGCCGTCGTGCGCACCGCACTGGTCCGCGGCGCCTTCGA
>NZ_DATIND010000128.1 GCF_035474595.1 Longimicrobium sp. | reverse complement strand
AGGGATCGCCGGGCTTCACCGCCGGATTGTTCCGCTTCCAGTCGATCTCCTTCCGCCGGACGTCGGCGTACCCCTTGGAGAGCAGCGGCTGGAGCGGCTCCGCGGGCGGGAAGTAGGGATCGCCGTAGTAGAAGTCGCGGTCGGCGAAGGCGAGGCTCATCACCTGGTAGAGGGTATGGATGTAGCGGGTGCTGTTGAGCCCCATGCCGCGCAGGTCCATCGGCTCGAGCAGGTTGAGCGCCTGGAGCATGGCCGGCCCCTGCGTCCAGGCGGTGAGCTTGTAGACGTCGTAGCCGCGGTAGGTGGCGTGCGCCGGCTCCTCGATGCGCACCCGCCAGCCGGCCAGGTCCTCCATGGTGATCAGCCCGCCCTGCTCGCGCGTCCCCCGCACCAGCTCGCGCGCGATGTCGCCGCGGTAGAAGCGGTCGTACGCGGCCATGATCGCGTCGTGCCGGTTCTTTCCCGCGGCCAGCGCCTGCTGCTCGGCGTCGACCAGCTTGCGCAGCGTGGCGGCAAGGTCCGGCTGGCGGAAGATCTCGCCGATGGCGGGGCCCTCGCGCGGCTGGCCGGGGTGGACGAGGAAGAGCGCGCGCGAGTACGGCCACTGCCGGATCTGCTCCTTGTTGCGCTCGATGGAGTTCGACGCCTCGTCCTCCATCGGGTAGCCGTCGGCCATCTCGATGGCGGGCGCGAGGACGTCCTTCAGCGACATCGTGCCGTACTCGGCCAGCATGGTCAGGATGCCGCCCGGGGTTCCCGGCGTGACCGCCGCCAGCGGCCCGTACTCGGGGGGATACCGCATCCCCTTCGAGTGGTAGAATTCGGGCGTGGCGCCGCTCGGGGCGACTCCGAGCGCGTTGATGCCGATCACCCGCCCCGTGTGGGGATTGTAGATCAGCGCCTGCGTCTCGCCGCCCCAGCTCAGCACGTCCCACATGGTGCTGGTGGCGGCGATCATGGCGCACGCCGCGTCCACCGCGTTGCCGCCCTTCTGGAAGATCATGGCGCCGGCGGTCGCGGCGATCGGCTTGCCCGTCACGGCCACCCAGTGCCGCCCGTGCAGCACCGGCTTCACCGTCCGCTGCGCCGCGCCGGGCGACGCGGCGGCGAGAAGGAGCAGGGCGGCGAGGAGACGGGCGGCGGCGCTGAGTCGCATACGGCGGGCTCCGGAGCTTGGGTCGCACGGTGGAAAACGGTGCGGGGACGGTAGCTGTCCCGCGCCGCGTCCGCAAATCCCGGCGCGGGCCGATAGCTTACGGCAGGCGCGTGACGGCCACGCGGTCGTGCTCGCGCGCGGTGGCGGGGAGGCGCTCCAGCCCCGGCCAGCTCCGCCGGCGCGCGCCCTCGGCCAGGTACGCAGCGAACGCAGCGCGCGTCGCCGCGTCGGCGGCGACGGCCAGCACCTCGAAGCGGCGGCCGGCGTCCTGCTCCACGCCCAGCCGGGCCAGCGCGTTCCAGCCGCCGCCCGCCTGCACGTCGGCCGGGCGGTCCTGCGGATAGTAGCGCGCGGTCGAGGGGATGTAGACCACCACCCAGACCGAGTCGCCCGGCGGCAGGTTGCGCGAGGTGCCGCGGATCGTCTCCTGGATGGCCGCGCGGCCGCCGTCGGCCGGGTGCGTGATGCGCAGCTCGGGCGCGGTCCGGCGGATCAGGCGCGGAAGCGCCGCCCCGGCCACGCCACCCACCAGCATCCCCAGGCAGATGTAGAAGAGGATTCCCGCGCGCGGAGACTTCGCCGTGCGCCGGCGCCGGCCGAGCGCGTCGGGGGCCTCCGCGCGCGCCAGCCTGTGCTCGACCACCTTCACCGTAACCGAGCCGGCGAGACCGATCACCGCGACCATCACGGGCGTGAGCTGCGCGAGCGAGGTGCTCATGATCTCCTCCCCGATGAAGCGAGGCGGATCGGCCATCGCGGCCGGCGGCCGAGCCACCGCGAGGTTCCACGAACCACGATAATCCGCGGTACGACGCGATCAAGAAGCGCGTTCTCCGCTTCTCATTGGACGATGCTGGACGAGGGATTTCTCACGGGAGAGGTGAATCACGGGCGCGCGACGCCGTCCCCGGCGAGGATCGAGAACCCTGGCCGCGGCTGATGACAGAAATCAGATCGCCTGAGCCACCAGGCTCACCTCCGCCCGGCGAGCGCGATGCCGGCCCCCGCGCCCACCAGCAGCGCGCCGGAGATGCGGTTGGTGGTGCGCGCGAACGAGGGGCGGTGCGCCAGCCGCGCCGCGCGCCCGGCGAACACGCCGTAGGCGGCCAGCACGAAGAACTCGGCCACGACGGAGCTGGCGCCCAGGATCAGCACCTGCCATCCGACCGCGGCGCGCGGGTCGATGAACTGCGGCAGCAGCGCGGTGAAGAACACCAGCGCCTTGGGGTTCGCCGCCTGCAGCACGAAGCCGCGCCCCAGCATCCGCGGCCCGCTCACCTCCGGCGCGGCGCCCGCCGATCCGTCCGCGGCGATGCCGGCGCCGCGGCCCAGGAAGGTCGCCGCGCCCAGCCACACCAGGTACGCCGCGCCGGCCCACTTCACCACGGTGAACAGGTCGTGCGAGGCCAGCAGGAGCGCGCCCAGCCCCGTCGCGGAGAGGGCGAAGTAGAAGGCGTTCCCGCTCAGGATCCCCAGGTTGGCCCAGAGCGACCGCGCCGCCCCGTGCCGCAGCCCCTGCGCGACCACGAACAGCACCGCCGGCCCGGGCGTCAGCGACAGCACGATCTCCATCACCACGAACGCGCCCCACCGCTGCCACGTCATCGCGCGCTCCGGGTGGACGAGAATCGATCGATCGCCATCTCCCTTATCCCCATCTCTCCAAGTAAGTAGCCGGAAGTTTTGTCGATTCGGCAGAAGCGATCCTCGCCACCGGTGAACTCAGCGCGATCTCCTCGATCTCCGCGTCTCCCCAACGTTGATTTCTCACGCGGAGACGCGGAGAACTCCGTGCCGTGACGAATCCTCCGCGTCTCCGCGTCTCCGCGTGAGATCAACGATGTAGCGGTCGAGCGAGGATGTAATTCGACAAGACTTTTGCGTACAGACCTGGCTCGTACGTGCGTTTCTTCGGCGGACGCGCGTCGACGGCGATAGATCCTTCGGCCTGCAACCCGTTGTGCCAGAAAGGCTACAGTGTGGTCGGCCTCAGGATGACGTCTCTCGGGGGTTGATCTGATGCGACGCCGCTAGCGTCGCACAGCACTCACGCACTCACGCACTCACGCACTTCCGCACTTCCGCACTTCCGCACTTCCGTTCATCATCCCACGCGAAGCCGGTAGACGCCTTCCGCGCCAGAGGATTCGTCGCGGGTGAAGCCCATCCGGCGCAGGTACTCGGCGTGGCCGGCGGTCCCCGCGGGGCTCACGATGGTGTGGATGCCGCGCTCGCGGAAGAAGTCGGCGCGCTCGCCGTACAGGTACCGGCCGATCTTGAAGTCGCGGTAGGCGGGGATCACGTAGTCCAGCCGCACCCACAGGCACCCGTCGCCGCGCGGCTCGCCGATGAACAGCCCGGCCGGCACCAGGTCGCGCAGCACGAACAGCGTCATCTCCCCGCGCTCCGGCGCGTGCGCGAAGCCGGGAAGAAAGCGCCGCACGTCGCCGGCGTGGACGGCAAGGAAGTAGCGCAGGTACTCGGAATCCGGCTCGATCACCAGGATGCGGAAGTATTCGCGCGCGCGCAGCATCTTCCACAGATAGAAGAGGTTGATGACGACGATGAACCCGTTCACCGCCGCCACCGGGTACGCCCCGATCAGCGCGCCGTAGAGCGTGAAGGCGAGCGATCCCACCAGGTTGATCACCCGCAGCCGCACGATGCGGCTCATCATCAGCGACACGGCCACCAGCACCGAGGCCACGTATCCCAGCAGCTCCAGCCAGAGCTTTCCGTCCATTCCGCCGATCCGTCCGTCGAATGTGAATCCCGCCCGAGCGTCGGGGAATACGCCGCGGATGCGCGAACGGCAAGGCCCGGCGCGCACATCCGCCTGTTGGCAAAGGGATTGCGAACCTCCCGGTCGGCACGGGGAGGCGGGACCGGAATCAGCGACGGGGAGAAAGGCCGATGCGCCTGAACACGGGGGGAAGCAGCAACGTCGAGGACCGCCGCGGCATGGGCGGCGGCCTGGCGGCGGGCGGTGGCGTGGGCGCCATCATCCTGGGGCTGCTGTACATGCTGCTGGGCGGCAACCCGGGCGACGTCCAGCAGGGGCCGCAGCCGGACAGCAACGCCGGGGCGCCCACGCAGCAGAACGACGCCGCCAGCCAGTTCGTCGGCAAGGTGCTGCGCAGCACCGAGCTCACCTGGGCGGACCTGTTCCAGAAGATGGGGCGCCAGTACCAGGACCCGCGGCTGGTGCTGTACAGCGGCGCGTACCCTTCCGCGTGCGGGCTGGGGCAGGCGGCCATGGGCCCGTTCTACTGCCCGAACGACCAGAAGGTGTACCTGGACATGAGCTTCTTCGACGAGCTGGACCGGCGCTTCCACGCGCCCGGGCAGTTCGCCGACGCCTACGTGATCGCGCACGAGGTGGGGCACCACGTGCAGAACCAGCTGGGCATCTCGCAGCAGGTGCAGCAGGCCGAGCAGGCGGCCAGCAGCAAGGCCGAGGCGAACTCGTACTCCGTCCGGCTGGAGCTGCAGGCCGACTGCTTCGCCGGCGTGTGGGCCAACCAGGCGCGCCAGCGCGGCGAGATCGTGCTGGAGCAGGGCGACGTGGAGAGCGCGCTGAACGCCGCCAGCGCCATCGGCGACGACAAGCTGCAGCAGGAGGCGCAGGGCCGCGTGGTCCCCGAGTCGTTCACGCACGGCAGCTCCGCGCAGCGCGTGGAATGGTTCTCGCGCGGCCTCCAGTCCGGCGACCCGCGCCAGTGCGACACGTTCGAGGGGCGAACGGGCTGAGGAGAAAGTGCGGGAGTGCGGAAGTGCGGAAGTGGGGGGGGGGGGGGGGG
>NZ_DATIND010000127.1 GCF_035474595.1 Longimicrobium sp. | reverse complement strand
TCCCCCCCCCCCCCCCCCCCCGTCGACCCGAAAGGAGCTGCGGCCGAATTCGCATCCGTGCTGGAGGATCTCTGGCGCGCGATGGACGAAGGCAGGCGATTCGGCCTCCGCCGGCTGCTCCGCTTCAACGGCCATTTCTTCCGTGACGCAAAGGCACTTCCGCTAACCGCGGATGACATTGCCGTATTGGCCGAAGCGGCCGCGGCGGACTGGCGCTATGTCGAACCCACCATTTTCGGCACGCTGCTCACGCGTGCGCTGGACGCGAAGGAGCGCCACCGGCTGGGCGCGGAGTACACGCCGCGCGAGTACGTGGAGCGAGTGGTGCGCCAGACCGTGGACGTGCCCCTGCGCGAGCGCTGGGCGCCCGTGCAGGCGCACGCGGCCGAGCTCGCCGCCTCGCGCAGGAAGAAGGACCGCGACGCCGCCCTGGGCGAGCTGCGCGGCTTTCACGCGTGGCTGCGCGGCCTGCGCTTCTTGGATCCCGCGTGCGGAAGCGGGAATTTCCTGTATGTATGCTTACATCTCGTCAAACGCCTCGAACTCGAGGTTCTCCGTGCGATCGAGGAGATCACTCGGCATCCGGAACTTGGGATCGAGGAAGTTGGCCCATGGCAGTTCCACGGCATCGAGGTCAAGCCGTGGGCGCGCGAGATCGCAGAACTTACACTATGGATAGGCTATCATCAGTTCTGGATGGAGCACCACAAGGGCGTCAACCCGCCCGAGCCGGTGCTCAAGGACACCGGCACGCTGGAGCTGCGCGATGCCGTGCTCGCCTGGGACGAGATCGTGGAGATCCCGGAGAGATCTCGGCTTGACCCAACCCCGCGCATCGTGCACCCCGTCACCGGCAAGCTGGTGCCAGATCCCGACGCGCGGTTGCCGTATTACGAGTATCGCGGCGCGCGACAGGCCCCATGGCCTCAAGGCGATTTTACTGTTGGCAATCCGCCCTATCTCGGCAACAAGCGCATGAGGGAGGCATTTGGAGACGGTTACGTTGATGCACTTCGTAGCGCGTACCCAGAGATTCCCGAAAGCGCCGACCTCGTGATGTACTGGTGGTACCGAGCTGCCGAAGATGTAGCCAATCGGCGTACGATCAGGGCCGGCCTGATTACGACCAACTCCATCACCCAGCCATTCAACCGCACGCTGATCAACATTGCAGCCACTCGCGGGGCCTCGGTCATCTGGACGGTAGCCGATCACCCGTGGGTGGATGAGGTGGGGAGCGCTGCGATACGGGTGGCAATGACGGTTCTGGGTCAACCTGGTCCGGCGACTCTGGTCCAAGTCAACGAAAGAGGTCAGGTGATCTCGGAGGTGCACGCAGAGAGGCTAAACGCGGATCTGACCGTGCATGCGGACATCGCGGCGGCCAGCCGTATTTCACTCGTCGGGAATGCTGGCATGTCGGCACGCGGCTTTACGCTTGTCGGATCAGGATTCTTGATTTCCGCTGAGAAAGCACAAGCCCTTGTCAAGATCGACGCGCGTAATGCTGAAGTCCTGAGGCCATACCGCAATGGAAAGGACTTGGCTGCGCGTCCGCGCAACGTCTGGGTGATCGACTTCGGGTTGCGAACGGAGGATGAAGCGCGTCGATATCCCGTTCTCTACGAAATCGTCCGTGATCGAGTCAAGCCGGAGCGGGAGGCGAACAAGCGTGAGAGCCGCCGTATGCAATGGTGGCGATTTGGAGAGCCAAACCCAAAGGTCCGGCAGTTGGTAGCGGATCTTGAAAGGTTCATCGTCACGCCGTATGTAGCCCGTCACCGATATTTTACGTTCGTCGATCCGGAGATTGCCCCTGACGAAAAGATCGTAGTGGTGGGAAGCAGTGACGCATATTTGCTGGGCGTCCTATCGTCTGCAATTCACGCGGGTTGGGCGCTCGCTTCGGGTACACGGCTTGGCATTGGAAACGACCCAACGTACAACAACCCGCGCTGCTTCGACCCATTCCCCTTTCCCGATCCGCCGCAGGAGCTGCGGGAGGAGATCGGGCGGGTGGCGGAGGCGCTGGACCGGCACCGCAAGGACGCCATCGCGCGGGACGAGCGGGTTACGATGACGGGGATGTACAACGTCGTCGAGAAGCTGCGCAGCGGCGAGAAGCTCACCGACAAGGAGCGCGCCGTCCACGAGATCGCCGCGTGCGGCGTGCTGCGCGACTATCACGACGAGCTGGACCGGCTGGTGGCGCGGGCGTACGGCTGGCCGTGGCCCATGGAGCGCGAAGAGGTGCTGGAGCGGCTGGTGGCGCTCCACGACGAGCGGGTGGAAGAGGAGAAGCGCGGCATCGTCCGCTGGCTGCGGCCGGAGTACCAGATCCCGCGCTTCGGCGGCGCCGCGCCCGCCGCGGAGCCCGCGCTGGAGCTGCCCGAGCCACCCGCCGCGGAGGCCACCCCGGCGGACGAGACGCGGCCCTGGCCGGCGGGCGCGGTCGAGCAGATCGGCGCGGTGAAGGCGCGGCTCACCGGCGCCGCGGCCACACCCGGGGAAGTGGCGGCCGCATTCACCGGCGCGCCCGTGGCGCTGGTGGCGCGCCACCTGGAAACGCTGTCGATGGTCGGCGAGGTGCGCCTGCTGGACGGCCATCGCTACGAAGCCGTCGCCGAGCCGCTGTGACGCGGGTGCGCGCGAACGCGGCGAGGCATCCGCCCGCACCGCCGCGTTCGTGACGCCGGATGGGACCGCATCCGATGGCGGGCTTGCGCGCACGACATCTCCGCCTCACCCTTGCAGTCGTTTCATCATCCCCCCGTTCTTCCGCCCATCTCCGGGCACCCGCGTCCATCCACTCGCGACGGCCGACCATGACCGAGACCATCCCCGCCCCCCACCCGGGGTCCCACGCACGCGCCGACGACCGGGTCCTGACGGGCACCGTGCAGTCCGGCGCCGGGGCCGGAGCGCGGGCGCTGGACGGCGCGCGGGTGACGCTGTACGAGGCGACGGCGCACGCACCGCGCGTGCTCGGGACCGCCACGACCGACGCGGCGGGCAGGTTCTCGCTCCAGCACACGCATTCCGAGGCCGGCAGCATCTTCTACGTCACCGCGAGCGCGGGCGATCGGGTGACGCTGGCGGCGATCATCGGGCCGGAGATGCGCTCCTTCGTCACCCTGAACGAGCTGACCACGGTGGCGGCCGCGTTCTCGACGGCGCAGTTCATCGAACTGAGCGAGATCGCGGGGAATGCGTTCGGGCTGCGCATCGCGGCGGGGATGAACGACAACCTGGTGTCCCCGCTCACCGGCGAGCCGTCGGAGGTGATGCTCGCGTCGCCCAACGCCGACGAGACGAACTCGCTGCGGTCCACGCGCGGGCTGGCCAACCTGCTCGCGGGGTGCGTGCGCGGCGAGCCCGGCGCGCTGGACCGCGTGCTCGCGCTCACCACGCCGCCGCACGGGCCCGCGCCGGACGACACCTTCCAGGCCATCGTGAACATCGCCCGGCACCCTGCGAACAACGTGGCCGGCATCTACACGCAGGCGCAGGCGGTGGAGATCTACACGCCGGCGCTCGAGAACCTGCCCGACGCCTGGACGCTGGTGGTGAAGGTGAACGACTCGGGCGACGTGAACCGCATGTTCGGCGGCCCCGCGAACATCGCCTTCGACCGGAACGGCTACGCGTGGGTGGCCAACAACGTGGTGCAGGGCACGCCCAACTCGGCGCAGTGGATCATGGTGCTGAAGCCCGACGGGAAGGCGGCCGACGGGCGGAACGGGACGCCCATGTCACCGGTGAGCGGGGGCGGCACCTTCGGCGTGGGCTTCGGCATCACCGTGGCGCCGGACGGGCACGTGTGGGCGGGCAACTTCGGCTGGGGCGATCCCGATACGTACTATCCGGTCGACGGCACCGTGTCGAAGTTCGACGCGCTGGGCCGGCCGGTCTCGCCGCCGCAGGGGTACGGCGGCGGCACCGACCGCGTGCAGGCGACGGTGGCGGACCGGGACGGCAACATCTGGCTGGCCAGCTTCGGCAACAACGCGCTGGTGGTGTTCCCCGGCGGCGATCCCACGGCCGCCGTCATCTACCCGGACGCCGGTGGCACGGCGGGGCCCATCGGCACCTTCGGCATCGCCATCGCGGACGACGGGAGCGCGTGGGTGGCGTACTCCGGCGGCCTGGGGTGGCCCCGGGAGAAGCAGAGCCCCAGCCACGTGTGCAGGTTCCGCCTGGTGGACGGCAAGCTGGAGCGCACGCTGGACCTGGAGCTGGGCGACGTGACGAAGGGCGTCGCGCTCGACTCGGCGCACAACGCCTGGGTGGCGTCGGGCGGCGACGACACGGTGTACATGATCTCCCCCGACGGCAGGACGGTCACCGGCTTCCAGGGCGGCGGCATCACGGGCCCGTGGAGCGTGGCGGTGGACGGCGACGACAACGTGTGGGTGGCCAACTTCGGCACCATGGGCCCCGCCCACGACTACACCGACGCCGCGCTCTCGAAGATCGCGGGGATCCACCCGCCGGCCGGCTACCGCACCGGCGACCCCATCTCCCCCGAACGCGGCTACACCCTGCCGTCCGCCGGAAGCCCGGTGCGGCTCCCGGACGGCGAGCTGCTGTACGGCCCCGGCAGCGAGCCGTGCTACAGCCCGCTGATGCGCCAGACCAGCTGCACCATCGACCAGGCCGGCAACGTGTGGGCGGTGAACAACTGGAAGCCCAACTTCGCCACCGACTTCCTGCCGGACACCGGCAACCCCGGCGGCGACGGGATCTGCATCTTCGTCGGCGTGGCCGGGCCGCCGAAGCCGAAGCACTGATCGCAGCTCGAGAAATCGATCGTGCATGCGGAACGTTCGCAGGGTCTCACGCGGAGGGAACGGAGAACTGCCGTCGCCCTCCGTTTCCTCCGTTGAGACCGAGTTCGGGATCGATTGTGCAATCCGGCAGCGCACGTGCGACCGTGCCTATAGATCCTTCGGCCTGCAACCGTTCGTGCGATGGCAACGACGGTGTGGCCGGCCTCAGGATGACGTCTATCTGTCCGTTTGTAACGCACAGGTGATTGCCAGATCCGCTATGATGCCCTGCAGTTCGCCGTTTTGGGAATGCGCCCGAATGAACCTCACGCGCCGTGGTGCAATTGATGATGAAGCTCGCAGCAGCAGTTCTCGCCGCCGCGGTGGTCGGCGGGCTCTCCGCCGCATCCGCGGCCGCACAGGAGGCGGTGTTGCCGCACGAGACGTTCACGATGCAGTCGGCGGCGCTGGGGGAAGTGCGCCGCATCAACGTCTGGACGCCGCCCGGGTACGGCACGGCGGGGGAGATGCGCCTCCCGGTGCTGTACATGCCGGACGGCGGCGTGGACGAGGATTTCCCGCACGTCGTCGCCACCGTCGACTCCGCCGTCCGCGCGGGAGAGATGCGGCCGGTGATCGTGGTGGGGATCGAGAACACCGAGCGGCGGCGCGACATGACCGGGCCGACGGAGGTCGCGCAGGATCGCACCATCGCGCCGCGCGTGGGCGGATCGGCCGCGTTCCGCCGCTTCATCGCCGACGAGCTGATGCCGGAGGTGCGCCGCCGCTACCCGGTAACGGACGAAACGGCGGTCATCGGCGAGTCGCTGGCCGGGCTCTTCATCGTCGAGACCTTCCTGGTGCAGCCGGAGCTGTTCGACACCTACATCGCCCTGAGCCCCAGCCTGTGGTGGAACGCCGAGGCGCTGGTGCGCACATCGCCCGAACGGCTGCGGTCGCACCGGAGGATGCACGCGGCGCTGTACTTCTCGTCCGCCGGCGACGACATCATCGCCCCCATCGCGGGGCTGGCGGCGGTGCTCCGCGCGAACGCGCCGGCCGGGCTGCGCTGGGAGTACCGCGCGCGCCCCGACCTCCACCACGCCACCATCTACCGCGGCGAGGCCCCGCGCGTGCTGCGCGAATGGCTCCCGCCGCGCGCAACGGCGGACGATCGCGGCCACACTCATCCATAGCAGTCCCACCCGGCGGACACGCTTGCGCAGCGAGCCGACCGACCTTCCCTTCAAGGTCGAAACGCAGCCGTGCAGTCATCTTCTTGACCCGTGCCCCGCATCGTCGCTCGCCTGCTGATCGCCATGCAAACGAACCGATTTCCGCCCGCGAGGTTCGCCGTTCTGCTGTGAGCGGCGGCTGGACGCGTATCGCGCCGGGACCGAGCATGCGATCTCATCGGAAGAGGTGTTCGCGAAGGCTCGCCTGCGCATCGAATGAGCGAGCTCCCCATCCGCCGGGCGGCTCGTACGGAATCCGCTAAAGACTTGATCCCATCTTTTCCTGATTGGATCGCGGGCACATCCGTTTGTCTGGCGCGCGGCGGGCGGGCGCGGCAACTTGCGTCGTGGACGCACGCCGTCCGCCCTTCATGCGCGCGGTTCATCAGGAGCTCGTCCCCAATCTCGCGGCATTCGCATCTTCTCCCCCTGATGGCCGCTGCGTACAGCCGGATTTCATCCTCCCCACCGGAAGAATCCCATGTACACATCCCGATCCATCCCGTGGCGCGCCGGCTTCGCGCTTTCCGGCCTGCTCATCCTGGCCGGCGGGCCGCGCCATCCGGGCGGCACCATGGCGCAGATGCTCGCCAGCCCCGAGTGGGTTCCCTCCCACTCCCTCCTGCTCGCCGCGTTCGCCGTTCTCCTGGGCGGGCTCCTGCTGTTCCGCCGGGAGCACGCCGCGCTTCCCGTCCGCACGCGGCGCTGGCTGCGGCTGGCCATCGTGGGCACGGCGCTGCAGACGGTGGAGATGGCGTTCCACCTGGCGTCGGTCACCGACCTCGCGAACCTGACGGCGGGGCGCGCCGCGCCGGTGCTGACGACGCACCTGGTGCTCGCGGTCCTGGTCTCGCCGATCTTCGCGGCGACGATCATCGGGCTCGTGGTGGCCGGCGCGCTGGACCGTGTGCTGGCCTCGCGGTGGATCGCGCCGATCGCCGTCGCCGGGGCGCTGGCGCACGGGCTGGCCGCGCCGCTCGTGGTGCTGGGCGCGCCGGGGAACTGGCGCTTCCTCTTCCCCGGAGTCGCGCTGTTCGCCGTGTGGCTGGTCCTCTGCGCGCTGTGGCCGATCCGCGCGCCCGTGGCAGCGGCGCCCGACGCGGCGCCGTCCCCGGTCCGCGAGCCAGCCGGGAGCGCCGCGGGCTGATCCCAGACGGGGACGAGCTCGTGCTTCCGCACCGCACCCGCCCGACGTCATCCTGAGTCGTCCCGTGATGCGCGCGTCCGTGGAGGATGAAAGGAAACCGGTCCTGAGCGCTGATGCCGCGGAGCGAGTGGATCAGCCTCGTGCGGTTTGCGAGGCTTCCCGTAGTTGTTGCTGCGACTTCAGTCGCCGGTGAGGGGGGCACGGAAGGGCGATTGAAATCGCGGCAACAACGGCCCGAAGTCCGCCTTCGCGGACTCCCTACCTTGCCATCTCCGCGCGTATCAAGCGGTCTACGACTTCGAACTCGCCTCCCCGCCTGAACCGGCGGATCAGCCTCGCGCGGTTTGCGAGGCTTCCCGTGGTTGTTGCTGCGGCTTCAGTCGCCGGTGACCGGGATGCACGGCACGAGAAGAGCCCCGGTCCGCAGGGCAGCGGACCGGGGCTCCTTCACATCGCCCTCGTCTTTGCGGCGAAGATGGAGCGGCGCGGCTCAGTTCCCCGAGACGGCGCGGTAGGCGTTGATCACCCCGTAGCCCTCTTCGGAGCTGCGCGACGGGTAGTACTGCGCCGTCTGCCACAGCCGCTGGCGCACCTGGTCGCGGGTCATGGCCGGGTTGCGGCTCCACACCAGCGCGGCGACGGAGGAAACCACCGCGGTGGCGTTGGAGCTGCCGCCCATGCTCACCACGTCGCCCGTGTACTGGCCGGTGCTGGGCACGTCGAGGTAAGCCGTGAGCTCCACATCGCTGCCGTGGTGGATGCCGCAGGGCACGCCGCCGCCGGGGTAGTTCACGCCGGTGACCGCCACCACCTCGGGCATGTCGGCGGGGAACACCACGTTGCTGTCCAGGATGCCGTCGTTGCACCCCGAGGTGCCGGCCGCGCCGAAGAAGAGCACCGGGTAGTTGTAGTGCCAGTACTCGATCTCGTCGGACACCTGCCACCACCAGTTCAGGCTCTCCCACGCCATGGCGATGACCTTCGAGCCGTTCTGCAGCGCGCCGCGCACACCGTACTTGGCGTCGCTGCTGGAGACGGCGGCCACCCCGTCGGCGTGGCGCACGGCCACCAGGCTGGAGCGGTAGGCGATGCCGCCCACGCTGGCCCCGTCGCGCGGCGCGGCGATGATGCCGGCCATGCGCGTGCCGTGTCCGCACGCGTCGTACGCCGAGGTGAAGGTGGGCGACACGTACATCAGGCGCAGGGTGCGCCCGCCGCTCTCGCCGGCGGTGAAGGTGCTCAGGAACTGCCCCTGCCCCGACGAGATGCCGGTGTCGATCAGCCCGATGGTGACCCCGGCGCCGCTGGACAGCGTCCAGGCCGAGGGGATGCCCATGGCGGTGAACTTCTGCGAGTAGATGTCGCCCGAGGCGGTGTACTGGCGGTCGCCCGTCCAGGCGTCGCCCCAGCTGCACCCGCCCACGCCCGCGTGGGTGTTCAGGTCGCCCGCGGCCACCACCGGCTCCACGTAGTCCACGAAGCCCAGCTTCCGCACGGCGCTGAGCGCCTCCAGGCTCTCCAGCCGCACCTTCAGCGTGGGAAGCAGGTCGTCGCGCTGCAGCAGCGTCACGCCCTTCTGCGCCAGCACGGCGTGGTCGGCCTGGCTCCAGGTCGGCCGGTCGACCAGCACCTTGCCGTGGTAGAAGCCGCGCGGCGCGCCCGGCGCCTTGAGCCCCACGGTGGCCACGCCGCCGCCCGCGGCCACGTCCTGCCAGAGCGCGCGGTCGGAGCGCTCCACGAAGGTGCCCGGGCGCTCCTGCGCGCGGGTGGGGATCTGGCCCGCGGCGCGCGCCGCGGCGGGTGCGGCGGCCGGCGCGAGCGGCGTGCGGGCGTCGTCGGAGCACGCCGCGAGCACGACGAGCGCGGCGGCGGCAAGCGAGGCGGTGAGACGGGCGTGGGCCATCGGGTTCCTCGGCTGGAACGTGGGGACAACAGAATCGCGGGCAGCGACGGTGCGCCCGCGACGGGTGGAGATCGGATGTGGCGTGTGCCTAAATATAAACTCGCGGGAAAGATCTGCGCAACTCGGGGCTAGACGAGGGAAGGCCGGAGGGAAAGTCAGGGTAAGACCAGGAAAGGCGAATGAATTCGCGGCAACAACGGCCCAAAGTCCGCCTTCGCGGACTCCTACCCCGCATCCCGGTGTGGCCCGAAAGATCGCGGCGCATCGCGCCCGGTGGCTGCCCGGCGGATCGTCCTGCCCGGATCAGGGGATGAAGAGCAGGGATGCGCAGGCGAGGATGAGCGACACCACCAGCAGCACCAAGTCGAGCTCGCTCTTCCGCGAGGGGACGGCGAACGAGGCCGCGTCGGGGCGGAAGGCATGGTTGGCCGCGGCGCCCCGCGGGTCGCCCATCGCGCGCAGGAACCCGTCGCAGAAGGCGCGGAACTCCTGCCGATGCTCCGGACTCCGCGCCTCCATGATGCGGATAGGCGCGCCATTCGCGCGGGTAATGGACAGCACGCGGAACAGGAGCGTCTTGTAGGACTCGACGCCGATCGTGTACGCGCGGACGTCGCTCCATCTCACGCGCTCGCGAAGCTCGCCGCCCGGCCCGAACACGCTCAGGCCTCCCTCGTCCAGCTCGTACCGGAGCCGCCGCGCGGCCCATTTCACCGTGCCCTGATGGATGAGCACCAGGGCCGCCACGAACCCCGCCGCCATTCCGCCGATGTTCACCGCGGCCGGAAGGCTCCTGAAGTGGAGCGCGGCGAATGCCGTGAGCACCAGCCCCGCGAGGCCACCGAAGAACACGAGGGCCGCGCGCAACGGGTCGGTGGAATAGTCCTGCAACGACGTGGTCGGCATGAACGAACCGCGGAAAAGATCGAACTCCGGTCCGCGCGGGGCGCGATCCACGCATGATAAGCCAGGCTCCTTTCAAGTCAATGCAGACGCTTCCCATCCACATGGACTTGATTCTTCATCTCCCGTCCGGCGCCGTCACGTTCAGCGGCGGGAGCGCCGTCGGCTCGTTCTCCAGGCTCCAGCCGCCGTCCGGCGCGCGGCGGAGGGTGCCGGTGAACTCGCCGATCTGGCGGCGGCGCCACCACATCCCCGTCTTCCGCTTCGTCTCCAGGTCCGTGAACCAGTAGCGGTACAGGACGGTGCGGACCATCGCGGGCGGGCGGCCGCCGAACGGGTCGCGGCGGAAGAGGCGGAGCACGCCCGGGCTTCCCTCGATCAATCGCTGCTGCGCGGCCACGACCCACGACGACTGCTGCCACGGGCCCAGCGACGCGAACCACAGGTTCCACTCGAACCGCGGTTGGTACGGCGCGTAGATCCCCGGCGCGGCGCGCGGGTCCTGCGGCTTGTAGCGGAACGGGTACGCCACCCACGTCCGGCCGTCGCGGCTCCCCTGGAACTCGATCTCGTACCGCGCCTCCGTCATCACCGCGAACAGGCCGTAGGAGTTGGCGATGCGGAACGGCGCCAGCAGCCGCACCGGCGCGCCCGGCATCCCCCATCCCCCGAAGAACGGCAGCAGGAAGCCGGCGACGGTGACGTACACCGCGACGCCCAGCGCCACCGCCTCCGCGCGCCGCCAGACGGGGCGCGGGCGCGGCGGACCGGACGCCGACACGGGGACCGAGAGGCGCGCCCGCGCGAGCACCGCATCGTCCAGCAGGAGAATTCCGAGGAGAAGGACGAGATAGTTGAGGAACGCGTAGTTCGCGGTCGCGATGATGCCGATCTGCAGCGCGGTGACCACGGCGAAGCAGGCGATGCGGAAGCGGCGCGGCGCGAACACGGCCCAGACCAGCACGAGCTCGACGACCAGCGTGAGGATGACCGTCCCCGCGTGATACCAGTGCGGGAAGTGCTGCACGTACCAGCCGGGCCACGTCGGCAGCGGACCGTTCTGGTAGTACTCGTCCATCGCGGTAAGGTCGCGCCAGTGCGGGTCGCCGCTGGCCAGCTTCACGATCCCCGACTCGAAGTAGATGCGGAACCACTCCCACCGCAGCATGAACAGGCTGAGCCGCGACGGCGGATCGGCTGCGCCCAGCCCCGGCCGCACGCCGCGCGGGGCGAAGAAGAAGGAGATGAACCCCGCCTCCAGCAGCATCCCGTCCGACTGGTACGACGAGAAGTCCTGCAGCGCCGCCACGCACGACAGGAACAGCACCGTGCAGACGGCCACCATCCCCCGCGGGCACACGTTGGCGGCGAGCAGGAGCGAGGCGACGATGCCACCCGCGACGAGCACGGTCAGCGCCGCGCTCCCCGAGCCCAGCCAGAGCAGCGTGGGCGCGTACCAGAAGCGCTCGGCGGGACCGAGCACCTGGGCGACCTGGTGGAGATAGTCGCCCGCCGGGAGGATGCCGCGCGGGCCGATCAGCCCGTGAATCTGGAAGGCGAGGGAGAAGAACGCGGAGAAGAAGATCGCCCCCAGCCCGCGGAGGAAGATCCACCGCGGCCAGAGGTATCCGGGCACGGGGCCGGCCGGGTCGGGAACGAGGGCGCCGAATCGCATCGCGCCGCCCGACGCGCAAGCGCCGTGCACGCCACGGGGCATGCACGGCGCGGGTGCCGCGTCGGTCGCGTCCGCTGTGGGGCTACTCGCCGCCGCCCGGGGACGCGGTGTGGTCGTCGGGGAGGCCGATGTGCTGCTCGGCCTCGAAGTTGGCGTCGTCGCCGGCGCGCTCGGAGTCGGAGCTGCCGCCCATCGCGCTCTCCATCTCGATGGGGTGCTCGCGGTTCTCGGCGCGGCGCAGCTCGTCGGCGTGCCGGGCTTCCGCGCTCTCGGGCGCGGGCGCGATCCCCTGCCGCATCGAGTCGAGTCGTTCGTCCGGCATGGCGTGCTCCTGGGTTCGCGGGAGAGGGTGCATCGTCCGTCGGTGAGGGGGGTGCACGGGACATGCCGGGTCGAGATGATTGATCTGAATCCACCTGACGCCCGGACGCTGAAGACGTCATCCTGAGTCGGACACCGCGCTGCGCGCGACCACAGGGGATGAAAGTCGGACGCCTAGAATAACACAATCTGGACTGACTTTCTATTCAGGCCGACCACGATGCACCTGCGTCCACGCCGATGGTTGCAGGCCGAAGGATCTATCGCCAGTTGAGCACGTGACTTCCGGAGGTGCGCCGAGCATTCGTCCGCGCCGTCCACCGAAGTCTCGGCGCGCTGATTCGAGTGACGTGCTGGACAGGCTATGGATCCTTCGGCCTGCATGTGATCGTGCGGCCGCGGGGGCAGCGTGGCCGGCCTCAGGATGACGTCTCCTGGGGGGCGGGGGGAATCGGTGGAGACACATCACCATCGACGAAAAGAATCGCCCGGACGGAGGGAGGTTAGCTTCCTGCGGTTGAGTTCACCGCGCCTCCGCCCGCCCGGGCGATCGATCTATCCATCTCGGCGCTCCCCAACCGCGGGGAGCGCCGTTCATGCGGAGGTCAGCCGCCGACGCGGTTCAGGCGCACGTCGTTGGCGAGGATCTGGTAGGCCCAGTCGAAAATCATCAGGTCGTGCCCGGAGCCGTCGTTCCCCAGGATCGAGGCGCGGACCACTCCGTAGTGCGGCTGCCCGTCGCTCCCCGTCACCCGCAGGATGTAGCTGAACTCCGGGTTCACGGTGATCGGCGTGGCCTGGTACCCCGCCGCCGGGGCGCGCGTGGCCGCGCGGCACCCCGCGTCGGCGCCGGGGCCGCAGGCCAGCGCGGTGGTGCGGCCGCTGTACTCCACCACCGACGAGCCGTTCAGCGGCACGATCCGCCACCCCGCGGCGGTGTGCTCCAGCCGCCACTGCGCCGTGGCCGAGCTGCCGTCCACGATGGGGTTGGCCGTCTCGGTGGTCTGGAAGCGGAAGCCGCTCTGCGTGGGCTGCGTCTGGAAGGAGTAGACCAGCTCGCCCGACACGTCCGGCCGCGGCACCACCGTGATCTCGGCCGAGAGCGCGCTCACGTGCTCGGCCGTGTCCACCGCGGCGATGCGGTAGCCGTAGACGTGCCCGTTCACCGCCCGCGTGTCCACCAGCCCGGTGCCGTCCGTTTCGCCCAGCCCGTACAGCGAGCTGACGCCGTCGACGTGGGTGAGGTAGACCACGTACTTCCACAGGTTCTGCCCGTTGGCGGTGTCGTGCCAGCGGATGAACGCGGCGTTGTCGAGCGCCACCGCGCTGTCCACCACCGGCGCCGCGGGCGTGCTGGCGGCGGGAACGCGCGCCGTCTCGCGCGTGTCGGTGGTCGTCTCCTCGTCGGTGCTTTCGTTGGCCGTGGCCACGTAGTACTCGTAGGTCACGCCCGCGGTCACGTTGCGGTCGCGGTACACGCACCCGGAGCTGGTGCACGAGGTCACGGTGGCGATCAGGAAGAAGCTGGAGCCGCTCGAGCGCCGCGCGTAGACGCGGAACGGCTCGTCGTTCCAGCTGGCCGGCGGGTTCCAGGTCACGTCGACCACGGGGTAGCCCACCGATTGGCCGGCGTTGGTGAAGCCCTCCAGCACCCAGTGGGGCTGCACGGCCAGGTCGGTGGGCGCGCCGGGGCGGGCTCCTCCGCCGATGATGATGTGGTTGTCGTCGCACGCGGCCAGGAGCGCCACCGCGGCCAGGGCGGGGATGATACGGTTGCGAAGCATGGGGTCCGTCAGCGGTGTGGGGTGCGGAAGTCCGCGGTCTGCCGCCGTATGCATCAGGCAACGCCCGTTCCCGCCCTTCCGCGCCGCCGCGCCCCATCCCAAGCTATTTTACCGCAATGAGTTGTAGATGGAGATGGGAGATGATGAAAACCGGCGCTCGTCCCCGCCGTGGGAGGAACGGTGTCCTTCGCGAATGACACCGCGGAAAAAGATGGCATCCCGCGAAGAAGCAGAGCCGCGGAGGAGCTCTCTCTCCGCTGCCCTGCTTCTCCGCGTGCAACCCTTCCGTCCGGATCAGCCGAAGCCGGGCGGGCGGCGGCGATGGAAGTCGGTGTGCTGCTGCACCTGGTGCGCGAGGGCGACCAGCACCTGCTCGTCCCACGCGCGGCCGGTGAGGGAGAGCGACGTGGGCAGGTTGTCGCGCCCGAAGCCGTTGGGAAGCGCGATCCCCGGCAGCCCCAGCAGGTTGGCGGCGCCGCTGACCGGCTCGCCGCCGCCGGGCGCGTCGTGGTACGCCTCGCCGAACTTGGGGCCGACGGGATAGGCCACGGTGGGCCGCGTGGGGTGCGCCAGCGCGTCGAATCCCCCGTCCGCGAAGAAGCGGTCCATCGCCACCGCGGCGGGGGTGCGGATGCGCAGCGCGCGCAGGTAGTCCTTCGCCAGCACCACCTGGCCGGGGTAGCCGCCGATGCGGTCCTCGGGCGCGGTGAGCTGGTGCACGCGCCCGCTCTCCACCAGCTCCTCGAAGATGCTGGCCGCCTCGGCGTCGATGATCACCCCCGCCGCCGCGCCGTACGGGAACTTCGGCAGGGTGACGTCGCGCACGATCTCCGCGAAGCCCTGCATCACCTCCACCGACTGCTCGAAGCTGCGCCGCACCTCGGGCTGCGAGCCCTCCGCCAGCCCCTTCAGCACGCCGATCCGCGGCTTGCGCCCGCGCGGCAGCGCGAGCGACGCGCGGTACGGCCGGTCCACCGAGTTGGCGTCCGCGGGATCGTGCCCGGCGATGGCCTGCAGGATGAGGCCGGCGTCCTCGGCGGTGCGGCAGAGCGGGCCGATCTTGTCCATCGTCCAGCTGAGCGCCATCGCCCCCGCGCGGCTCACGCGGCCGTAGGTCGGCCGCAGCCCGGTTACGCCGGAGAAGGCGGCGGGGGTGATGATCGACCCCCACGTCTCCGAGCCGATGGCGAACGGCACCAGCCCCGCCGCCACCGCCGCGCCGGGGCCGCTGGACGAGCCGCCGCTCCAGAACTCGGGGTTCCACGGCGTCCGCCCGGGCCCGGTGAAGCTGGCGTTCGCCTGCTCGTACCCCATCCCCCCCGCCAGCTCGACCGACGCCAGCTTGGCGACCAGCACCGCGCCCGCCGCCTTCAGCCGGGCGACGACGGCTGCGTCCGGGAAGCGCTGCTCGCGGTACGGCTGCGCGCCCCAGGTGGTCGGGTAGCCCTCCGCCGCGATCAGGTCCTTGGCGCCCCAGGGAACGCCGTGCAGCGGCCCGCGGTACCGCCCCGCCGCGATCTCGCGCCGGGCCGCGCGCGCCTCGTCCAGCGCGCGCTCGCGGGTGACGGTGACCACGGCGTTCAGCCGCGGCCCGAGCGTCTCCAGCCGCTGGAGATAGGCCTCCGCCAGCTCCACCGGGTCCAGCCGCCGCGTCCGGATCCCCTCCGCCAGCTGCGAGACGGGGAGAAACAGCGTGTCGGCGGGGATCATCGCTCACCCCCGCGGTAGGCGCGGAAGACGAACGCCGGCTCCGTCTGGATGGGGAGGGCGAAGTCGTGCAGCGCCTTCGCCGCGCGCAGGTTCCCCTCGATCCCCTTCCGCACCTCCTCCCACTCCGCCTCGGACAGCCGCGTCCCGTACTTCGCCTTCAGCGCCTCGGCCAGGTGGATGGAGACCGGGTCCGGCGGCCGCCCCCCACCCGGCTGCGGCACGGCCGAAGGCGCCACCGGCTGCGCGGGCGCAGCGACCGGGCTCGCGGACGAGGGCGATGGAGATGGCTGCGGCGCCGACGCGCACGCGGCCAGCGGCGCCAGCACCGGCGCCGCCGCGGCGGCGAGCGCCGTCTTCGCGAAGTCGCGGCGGCTGGTGGAGGCGTTCAGGGGATTGGGCTTCTCGGGCATGCGGGCAGGCTCCTCCCAGCGCGATCGGCGGATTGTATTCGGGATGGGGATGAAGCTGCGGAGCGGCGGAAGGCGCCGCAAGCGCGTCCCGAAACCCTTCCCCCGCGGCTGGGGCCGCGTACCCCCTTCCGATAACGGGAGGGGGTAACTTCGATCGTGGCGCGCAAATGGTGGCGCACGCGTCGGACTTCTGCGTGACGCGGGGCCAAACCAAGCATCGGAGCGGCTCTGGAAACTTGGTAGCGATGAGTTCTCCCCTCCCCCGCGGAGCGGGCGGAGGGGCCGGGGGAGGGGGCCAGCTTGGCGGGCAGGATGCTTCCTCCCAGCGCACAAAGCCTCTCCTCAGCAGTCTCCGAATCGAACTTCTCCACCCGTCTCGATAGATGAAAAAGCGGCGCGACCGAACCCCGGCCGCGCCGCTTCGTCGCTCGTGCGGATGAATCCGTCTACAACCCGTACTCCTTCAGCTTCTGCCAGAGGGTGGTGCGGCCCATGCCGAGCTTGGCGGCGGCGCGGGTGCGGTTGCCGTTGGCCTCCTCCAGCGCCGACTTGATGGCCTCGCGCTCGGCGTTCGCGTCGGGGGCCTGGTAGCGCTTCGTCTCCGCGGCGCGCGTATCGCCCTTCTTCGCCTCGGCGTGGCCGTTGGCGGCGACGGAGGGCTGCGGGCCCTCCAGCACCTCCTCCGGCAGGTGGCAGGGGAGGATGCGCTTGCCGTCGCAGACGATGCAGGCGTACTCCACCGCCGCCATCAATTCGCGCACGTTGCCGGGCCAGTCGTACGCGCTCAGCACCTCGATCGCCTCGTCGCTGATCCCGCCGACGCGGCGCGTGGCCTCGACCCGCTCGTTCCACCGCGCCACCGAGGCGGCGGCCAGCTGCGGGATGTCCTCGGGGCGCTCCTTCAGCTCGGGAACGCGGATCTGGAACACCTTCAGGCGGAAGTACAGGTCCTTGCGGAAGCGCCCGTCCTCGACCATCGCCTCCAGGTCGCGGTGGGTGGCGGCCACCACGCGCACGTCCACCTGCACGGGGCGCGAGGTGCCCACGCGCACGACCTCGCGCTCCTGCAGCACGCGCAGCAGCCGCGCCTGCATGGCCGGCGACACGTCGCCGATCTCGTCCAGGAACAGGGTGCCGCCGTTGGCCTCCTCGAACATCCCCTTGCGGTCGCCCACCGCGCCGGTGAAGGAGCCGCGCGCGTGGCCGAACAGCTCGCTCTCCAGCAGCCCCTCGGCCAGCGCCGAGCAGTTCACCGCCACGAACGGCCGCGAGCGCCGCGGGCTCTCCTCGTGGATGGCGTGCGCGATCAGCTCCTTCCCCGTCCCCGTCGCGCCGCGCAGCAGCACGGTGGACTCGGTCGGCGCCACGCGGGCGATGGCGCGCAGCACGTCGCGCATCTTCGTCGTGTTCCCCACCAGCCGCGACGCGCCGGCACCGAGGACCGGCTCGCGGCGCGCCAGCACCGACTTGATCTTGCTGCGCAGCACCGCGTTGTCGCACGGCTTGGTGATGTAGTCGTCGGCGCCCAGCTTCAGCGCCTGCACCGCGCTGTCGACGGTGGCGTAGCCGGTGAGCATCAGCACGGGCACGTCGTTGCCACCGCCGCGCAGCTCCTCGAGCACCGACAGGCCGGTGCGCCCCTGCATCTTCAGGTCGAGCAGCACCATGTCGTAGCGCTCGCGGCGCAGGCGCTCCAGCCCGGGATCGCCGCCGGGCTCGGCGTCCACCTCGTACCCCTCGTCGCTCAGCAGGGCGCCGGTTCCCACGCGAAACGCGCGGTCGTCGTCGATGATCAGGATGCGCGGCTTTTCGGCTACGGCCATTCGAAAAATCCAGTCTTCGGTTGATTCGGATCCCGGTGCTTCACGGGCTCGGGCGCGGAGCCCTACCCCCCACGGGCCCTCCCCCCCGCGGCTCAGGCCGCGTACCCCTCCCGATAAAGGGAGGGGGTAACTTCGATCGCGGCGCTCGGAGAATAGCGCACTCGTCAATTTCGGTGTGATGCGGGGCCCCACCCCAACATCCTCGCGGCTACGGAGGCTCCGCCCATGCTGAGTTCTCCCCTCCCCCGCGGAGCGGGCGGAGGGGCCGGGGGAGGGGGCCAGCCTGGCGGGCAGGATGCCTCCCGTCCATCACCACAGCCGCCTCTCCTCTCGGTTGGATCCCCCCGATTCCCCTAATCCCCCGCACCCACCGCCATCACCTCGCCCGCGCCCGCCGGCTCGCCCGCCTGCGGCTCCTGGCGCATGGCCTCGTCCAGCGTCTCGCGCGGGAGGCGCACGATGAAGCGGCTCCCCACGCCCACCGTGCTCTCCACCGACAGCCGCCCGCGGTGCCCGCGGATGATCCCCTCGCTCACGAACAGCCCCAGCCCGATCCCCGCCACCCCCGGCTTGGTGGTGTAGAACGCCTCGAAGATGTGCGGCAGGTCGCGCTCGTCGATCCCCGTTCCCGTGTCCTCGACCACCACCTCCACCGCCTCGCCGTCCACGCGCGTGATGACGGAAAGGGTGCCGCCGCCCGGCATGGCGTCGCAGGCGTTGTTCACCAGGTTGGCCAGCACCTGCTGGATCCCCTCGGGGTGCACCACCACCTGCGGCAGCGCGGGCGCCAGCCGCGTGGCGATGCGGATCCCGCGCGAGCCCAGCTCCGGCCCGGCCAGCGTGAGCACCCGCTGCACCACCGAGTTCAGCCCCACCGGCTGCGCCGCGTCGGAAAGCGGCCGGCTCTGGTCCAGCAGCTGGCGGGTGAGCGTGGCCATCCGCGCCAGCTCCTCCTGCGCCAGCGTAAGGAACTCGCGGTTGGGGTCGCTGGGGTCGCCGCGCCGCTCCAGCGCCTCCAGGCAGTTCTGGATGTTGTAGATGGGGTTGTTGATCTCGTGCGAGAGCTGCGCCACCAGCCGCCCCATGGCCGCCAGCTTCTCGCGGTGGATCATCTCCGCCTGCGCGCTGCGCAGGCGCTGCTCGCGCTCGGCGATGGCCGCGCGCATCTCGCCGAAGGCGCGCGCCAGCTGCCCGATCTCGTCGCCCGAGTCGCGCGGCAGGGGCGCCGCGTAGTCGCCCCGCGCCAGCCGCGCGCTGGCCTCGGCCAGCGCCTGCGCGGGCCGCGCCACGATGCGGGCGACCAGGGCCGCCAGCACCAGCGCGATCACCAGCGCGGTGACGCCGATGCCGATGATGGCGCTCTGGATCCCCTGCACGATGCGCAGCTCCACCGTCACGCGGCGGAAGAGCACCACCGTCACCGGCGCGCCGCCCACCCGCAGCGGATACGGCCGCGCGCGGTAGTCCTCGCCGCCGAAGCGGTACACCCGCTGCGCGGCGCGGCGGCCGCCCAGCAGCTCGCGCGTTTCCCCCGCCACCGTGCGGGGAAGGGTGGTGCCCACCAGCGAGTCGCCCACCAGCAGCGCCACCTCGGTGCCCGAGGTGCCGAAGTCCTTCTTGATGGCCGCCGCGGTCAGCGGCGTGCCGATCCCCAGGAACCCCAGCGCCACCGTGTCGCGCCCCACCTCGGTGCGCGCCGAGTCCGGCGACGGCTGCTCGAAGCGCGCGGTGTCGCGCTTCACCCGCACCACCGCCAGCCGCAGCGGCACCCCGGTGTCGGGCAGCACCACCACGGTCTTCGCGTCTACCGAGGCCGCCAGCACCGGACCGGACACCCCCGGCCCCGCCAGGAGCGGGCGGTACGCCGAGTCGACCGCCACCACCGTCTCCTTGTCCAGCCCCTGGTGCACCGCGCGCGAGAGGGCGCGCGCCCGCCCGTGCGACCAGGCGCCGATCACCTCGGGCTGGGTGGCGCGGATCTGCGCGGCCAGCGCCAGGTTCTCGCCGCGGCTGATCCAGTTCGTCTGCAGCGACAGCGCGGCGTCGTCCAGGTCCTCGGTGGCGCGGGCGTACGCCCGGTCCTCGACCGCGTTGGCGATCAGCACCATGGCCGGCACCACGATCAGCAGCGCGGCCCCGGCGAACAGGAAGAAGACCTTGGCGCGGAGCGAAAGCCCCCGCATGGGCCCGGCAAGGTGCGGCATCCGGCGCAGCACGGGTGGACGATGGGTGTTCACTGAACACTTCCGCCGCGTTCACTGAACGGCGCCGCGGTGTCCGGCGGCCTCCGAACGTTTCTCACGGGAACGGCCTCGAATGCGTGGAAGTTAAGGCGTGGCGCGGAGTTTCGCCACCTGCGGGGCCCCGGGCGGCATGCGGCACACCCGTTGCCTTTTCAGGGGCCCTGACCGCGGACCGATGCGAAAGCAGAGCCGCGGGATGAGGAGACACCCGGACACTTCCGAAAAGGAACCGACGATGAAGATCCGCACGCTCAGCATCCTGGCGCTGGCCTCGCTGGCCGCGACCGCCGCCTGCAAGAAGGGCGACGCCGACAGCGAGAAGACCACGACCGACACCACCGTGGTGAACAACCCCGACACGATCGCGACGACGACCACCACCACGACGTCGACCGACACCACCACCGTGCACCCGGACAGCGCCGTCACCGACACGACCAAGCACGACAGCACCATGACGGACACCACCAAGAAGATGTAAGCCTTCACCGGCTGATTTTCGGCCCCGCGCACTGGGCGCGGGGCCGCGTTTTACACCCCCTGTAGACAAGGGAACAGAACCATGAAGAAGCTCTCGATCTTCGCGCTGGCCGCCGTGGCCGCGCTCTCGGCGTGCAAGAAGGGTGGCAGCGAGGGCGGCGACACCACCGCCGTCGGCGGCACCGACACCGCCGCCACCGTGGCCCCGGCCCCGGTGACCCCGGCCCCGGTGACCACCGACAGCATGGGCGCGACGACCACCACCACGACGACGACCACGACCGACAGCATGGCCGGCGGGATGACGGACACGACCAAGACCGACACCACCAAGAAGATGTAATCCGGACCGGGGGCCGCGCCGAAAGACGCGGCCCCCGATTCGTTCCACCCCTGCAGCCGGGCGGGACCGATGAAGCTCCGTACCCCCACGATCGCCGCCGCGTGCCTGCTGGCGCTGGGCGCCTGCGGCAGCAGCGGCCAGAACGACACCGGCGCCGACACCACCGCGGTGGGCCAGACGCCCCCCGCACCCGCACCGCCCCCGGCCCCCGTGACCGCCCCCGCCACCCCGCCGTACGCGCCCACCGGCGCCGACTCGGCCATGGCCGGGCACAACATGGGCTCCGACACCATGAAGCACGACACGATGAAGAAGGACAGCACCGGGATGTGAGGTGCGTCTTCGTTTCGCGTCGGTGCAGCGGCGGGTCCGGATTGGGTTCCGGGCTCGCTTTTTCGTTGGTGAGTGCGGAAGTGCGGAAGTGCGGAAGTGCGGAAGTGCGGAAGTGCGTGAGTGCGCCGATGGATGCCACCGCGCGTCCCCGATGACTTGAGCCTGTCCTCCGGATCCCGGAACCGGCTGCCGAGCCGAACAGCCTCGCGCGGTTTGCGAGGCTTCCCGTGGTTGTTGCTGCGACTTCAGTCGCCGGTGAGAGGTCCGGCCCGCGACCGATCTCCATCCCCGCACACCTGGCCGGGGATGCGGCGCGCGGCGGGGCGGCGTATCGTTCCCGATCTTCCCATCCCCACAACCCGGCCGGAGCTCATGTTCGGAATCGGCGGAACCGCGCGCCTGGCGGGCGCGCTCGTGCTCGCGGCCGTGGCGGCGGCGTGCGGCGCCTCGGACGGGCAGCCGGCGCGCGGCGACAAGGCGTCCGCCGTACGCGCGGGCGGCGACTCCGCGACGGAATCCGCGGCGCGGCGGGACAGCGCGGCGGCTCCGCGCGCGGGCGGCCTCCGCATGACGCGGCCGGACTCGCTGCGCGCGCTGTACGTGAACGGCTGGGCCGCGGGCTCGCGCTCGCGCATGCGCGGCCTCATCGCCATCGCCGACACCACCGAGATCAACGCCTTCGTGGTCGACGTGAAGGAGAGCGACACCTATCTGACGTACGACTCCACCGACATCGCCCTGGCAAAGGAGATCGGTGCCGACACGCGGCCGGCGTCGAAGTGGATGCCCGCGCTGCTGGACACGCTGCGCGCGCACGGCATCTACCCCATCGCCCGCATCGTCGTCTTCAAGGACCGCATGCTGGCCGAGAAGAAGCCGGAGCTGGCGATCCGCACGACCGGCGGCGCGGTGTGGATGGACGAGAAGGGGAAGCCCTGGGTGAACCCGTACGACCGCCGCGTGTGGGACTACAACGTGGCCATCGCCCGCGAGGCGCTGGAGATGGGGTTCCAGGAGGTGCAGTGGGACTACGTGCGCTTTCCCGACGTGACCGACGCCGTGCGCGCGCGGATGGCTTTCCCCGGTAGCGGCGGAAAGTCGCGGCAGGACAACATCCGCGACTTCATCGTCTACTCCAGGCAGCAGCTGGCCGCGTACCACGCCCCCGTCAGCGCCGACATCTTCGGGGTGATGACGAACGTGGAGGACGACATGGGGATCGGGCAGCTGTGGGAGAACGTGGTGCAGGCCGCCGACAACGTGCACCCGATGGTGTACCCGTCGCACTACTACGCGGGATACTACGGCTTCTCGCTCCCCGACGCGCACCCGTACGAGGTGGTGCGCATCGCGCTGGAGGACGGGGTGCAGCGCGAGCGCCAGGTGTCGCGCCAGGGCCGGCGCACCGCCCAGATCACGCCGTGGCTGCAGGCCTTCACCGCCGACTACCTGCACGACGGCGTGACCTACACGGCCGGCAGCCTGCGCAACGAGATCCAGGCGACGTACGACGCCGGGCTGAAGGGGTGGATCCTCTGGAACCCCGGCTCCAACTTCCAGCCCTACGTGGCCGCGCTGCGCCCGCAGCGCGGCGGCCCGTCCGCCATCGAGCGCGGCGGCTGGCGCGCGACGCGCTGGCAGGTCCCCCACGACCGCCTCAGCCGCGCCATCCTCCGCCGCGAGGCCCCCGCGCGTGCCCCGCGGCCGGCGCCCGCGGCGCCTGCGTCCGCGACCAGCGCGAAGCCATGATCTTTGGGACCACAAACACAGATGCGAATGGAACCTCTCCAATCATCAGGCTCTGTCGAAGGCGACGACGAAACCCTCGGCGCCTTCCTCGCTTTTCTCGACCGCCAGATCACCGCCTGCCCCGACTTGCTTCGCCCGATGACGACAGCGGATCTGGAAGGCGTCGACGAACTGCTGGTCGAGGTGGACCTCGACGAGCATATCGACCCCGAGTTCGTTCTCCCCTGAAACCCGGTTGCATGCGGCTACGTTCGCCCCGCGGCATCCCGCGTGCGGAGGCGATCCCGCTCCTTCACGTGAGCGCGACTGGCTGACGGACCCGGCGGCGGGATGGAGATGCGACGGCTCGGAGCGGTTCTGCTGATGGCGATGGGCGCGGCGGTGGCGGCATGCCAGGACCCGCCGCCCGCGCACAGGAAGCCGGAGAAGGCCGAGAAGGCGGCCGAGAAGCTGGCCGCGCAGCCCGTCGCCGCGCCCGTGACGCCGACGGCGGGGCTCCTCTTCTCGCCGGAGCCGGAGCGGCCGGAGGCGATGGAGCCCGCGGCGTACATGCTGGACTACTGCCAGAGCCCGGCCGGCGGCCGCAATCGCGCGCCGGTGCCGCTGGCGGGCGCGTTCCCGCGGCCGATCCGCACCACGCTCTTCTACCGCGACACCGCGACGCTCCTGCAGCCCGCCTTCCGCTGCGTCATCCGCGACGAGGACGACTGGACGGAGATTTCCGTGCTCGGCCGGCTCGTCGTCGACAAGACGGTGCTGCTGAACTTCCGCCGGGAAATGATCCTCCTCGCCGGGACGGGCGCGAAGACGAGCGGCGGGTTCGACGTGCGCTTCGACAGCATCACCATCCGCCGCGACACGATGTGGGTGTTCGTGGGGAACTCGGCTCCGCCGCCTGGCGCGGTGCTCGCCGCGGAAGCCTTCTCCGCCGCCGAGGTGCGGCGCGTCCCCCGCTTCGAGGGCACCGTCGTCTTCGTCGAGGAAACGATCCCGCCCCCGCCGCCGCTCCAGCCGCTGAAGCGCGCGCCCAAGGACACGCTGAACCTGCGGCACATCTCCAAAGACAGCCTGAAGAAGCTTTGATGCGCCGCTGGATAGATAGAAGGTGCTCGGGCTGGCCTCCTCACCGGCGACTGAAGTCGCAGCAACAACGACGGGAAGCCTCGCAAACTGCGCGAGGCTGATCCGCTCACTCCGAAGCCTCGGCGCTCGCGACCGATCTCCATTCATCCGCCCTACGCGCGCCGCGCGGGGATGACTCAGGATGACGTCGGGGGGAGGATGACGAAGGCGGGAGTGAAAACGGGCGCCCCAGCGGGCGCCCGTCCGCGTTTTATCGGGAGATGGTCAGGCGGCGAAGAACTGGGCGACGCGCTCGATGCCGGCGGCGAGCGCGTCCGGCGCGGCGACCCCGGAGAGGCGCAGCCAACCCTCGCCCGCGGCGCCGAACGCGATGCCGGGGACGGTGACCACGCGGTGCTCGTCCAGCAGCCGCTCGGCCGCGCCGAGCGAGTCGCTCGCCCAGCGCCCGGGGAGGCGCACGAAGCAGTAGAACGCGCCCTCCACCGGCGCGTGGGCCACGCCGTGGCGGGTGAGCGACTGCATCAGCAGCTCGCGCTGCTGCGCGTACAGCGGGCGGTGCGCGCTCAGCGTCTCCGGGCGGCGGAAGATCTCCAGCGCGACGTGGCTGGAGAAGGTGCTGGCGGCCGTGTTCACCAGCTGGTGCACCTTCGTCGCCGCGCCGATCACCTCCGCGGAGCCCATCAACCACCCCAGCCGCAACCCCGTGAGCGCGTTGCTCTTGGAGAGCGACCCCGCCACCAGCGCGTGCGGATACACGTCCGCCACCGACGCCGGCCGCTCGGGCGTGTAGTACAGCTCGCGATAGACCTCGTCCGACAGCACGTACACCGGCGCGCCGGGCCGCGCGGACAGCCCGTCCGCCAGCGCGCGCAGCTCGGCGGCGGGCCAGACGCGGCCGGTGGGGTTGCACGGGGTGTTGAGGATGATCATCCGCGTGTCGGGCCCCAGCGCGCCCAGCACGGCGTCCGCGCGCGGGCAGAAGCCGTCGGCCGCGTCGAGGGCGACGGTGCGGTGGCGGACGCCTTCCAGCGCGCAGAGCTTGGGATACGCGAGGTAGCACGGCTCCACGATCAGCACCTCGTCGCGCGCCGGGTCGAGCACGCTCTTGATCGCCAGGTACAGCGCCTCCTCGGAGCCGACGGTCACGCACACGTTCGCGGCGGCGTCCATCGCCGGGAAGGCGAAGCAGCGGGCGATGGCCTCGCGGAGCGCGGAGTCGCCGGCGTTGGGCGTGTACGGCAGCCCCTCGTCGCGCACGCGCGCGAGCGCGGCCTCGAACGGCGCCGGATCGGGGCGCAGCGTCGGCTCGCCCAGCCCCAGGTCGATGTCGCCCGGACGCTTGCGGGCGTTGATCGCGCGGATCAGCGACGGGGCGATGCCGGCGAGGAGTGGGTTCATCTAACCGAAGTGCGAAAGTGCGAAAGTGCGTGAGTGCGCTTGGGATTGAGGTGGTGAACTGGCATCAGCTCGCCGCTCCGGCACCGCGCCCTCTCCGGCTCGCCCAGGCTCGCCACCTCCCGTACCGGGAGAGGTAGCTGTCCAGCATCACCGGCACTCCGAAGCCTCGGCGCTACCAGATTTTGCAGGGTGCGCCAGAGCTGGACAGCCCCCCTCGCCCGGAACGGGAGAGGGCGAGCGCTCCAAGGCGCGGGGAGAGGGCGGCGCGGATGCATCCGAAGCGCACCGCCACCTCCCCCGCCGCCGATCTTTCAATCCTCCTGCCCCTCGAAGAACCGCCGCAGCGCCGCGTAGCAGAACTCCAGCGACTCCACCGAGCACCACTCGTTGGCCTGGTGCGCCTGCGAGGTCTCGCCGGGGCCGAAGTTCACCGCGGGGATGCCATTGGAGGTGAAGCGCGCCACGTCGGTCCACGCCTGCTTGGGGCGCACGGGCAGGTTCTCGCGCGCCAGCCACCCGCGGATCAGCGGGTGGTCCAGGTGCACGTCGCCCGAGGGCGCGCAGTCGGTGATCTCCACCACGCCGTCGCCGCCCACCAGCGCGCGCAGCTCGGCCTCCGCGTTCTCAGCGGTGTTGCCGGGGGCGAAGCGGACATTCACGTTCAGCATCAGCGCGTCGGGAACCACGTTCTTGGAGTTCTCCGTCAGCGTCTGCGTGACCACCATCACCTCGTAGAAGGTCAGCTCGCCGAAGCTCACCGCGCGCCGCTCCAGCGCGGCGAAGCGCCCCAGCAGCGGCAGCGCGCGGTAGACGGCGTTCTGGCCCTGCCACGGCCGCGCGCTGTGCGCCCGCACGCCGGGCACGGTGACGGTGGCGTGCATCGTTCCCATGCACCCCGGCTGCAGCCCCATGTCGGTGGGCTCCAGGATGAACGCGAAGTCCAGCGCCGGCAGCACCCCGCTGTCCAGCACCGGCTGCAGCCCGTTCTCCTCGCTGGGCCCCTCCTCGGCGTCGTAGAAGATCCACACCGGCCGCACGCCCTTCAGCTCGCGCCAGCGCTCCAGCAGCGCCAGCATCACCGCGCAGCCGGCCTTCATGTCGCTGGCGCCGCAGCCGTACACCCGCCCGTCGCGCACCGCGTAGTCCTGGTTCTCGGCGCACTTCACCGTGTCCAGGTGGCCCACCAGCGCCACGGCCGGCAGCGCCGCCCGCTCCTCCGACGAGATGCAGGGATCGCAGACGACGGAGTTGCCGATGCGCTTCACCGCCTCCGCCCCGGCGGCGGCCACGCAGCGATGCTGCACCCAGGTGGCGATCTCCGCCTCGTGCTTCGTCTCGCTGGGGATGCGGCAGAGCTCCAGCGTCAGCCCCGCGAGCTCGTCCGCAATCGGGATCCCGATCATCACACCTGCACGTTGAAGGTGCGCAGCACGTCGTTCAGCGACGTCTTGCGGTCGGTGGACTCCTTGCGCTTGCCGATCAGGAGCGCGCAGGGGACGTGGAAGGTCCCCGCGGGGAACTCCTTCGGCAGCGACCCCGGGATCACCACGGAGCGCGCGGGGATGCGGCCCTTCGTGATCACCGGCTCACTCCCCGTCACGTCGACGATGGGGGTGGACGCGGTGAGGACGACGTTCGCGCCGAGCACCGCCTCTTCCTCCACCACCACGCCCTCGACCACGATGGAGCGCGAGCCGATGAAGCAGCCGTCCTCGATGATGACGGGAGTCGCGCCGGGCGGCTCCAGCACCCCGCCGATCCCCACGCCGCCGGAGAGGTGCACGTTCCGGCCGATCTGCGCGCACGAGCCGACCGTGGCCCAGGTGTCCACCATCGTCCCGCTCCCCACGTACGCGCCGATGTTCACGTAGCCGGGCATCAGCACGCACCCGGGCTCCAGGAACGAGCCGTAGCGCGCCACGCCGGGGGGAACGACGCGGATTCCCTGCTCTTCCAGGTTGCGCTTGGTGGGCACCTTGTCGAAGAAGCGCAGGTCCCCGGCCTCCACGCGCTCCAGCGGCCGCATGGCGAAGTAGAGGAGGATGGCCTCCTTGGCCCACGCGTTCACGCGCCACTCGCCATCGGCCTTCTCGGCCACGCGCAGCTCGCCGCGGTCGAGGAGGTCGATGGCCATGTCGACGGCGTTGTGCACCTCGTGCCGGTCCAGCCGCGACCGGTCGCGGTATGCCTCGCTTATGGTGCGCTCCAGCTCCGCGCGCTCCTTCATCCTGCGTCTCCACATCTCGCTCGGGTTCCGCCTGTGCGTCCGGGGGCGCGGAACGTACGCCGCGCGCGGGAGCGAGACAAGCGGGAGGCGTGATCGAGAGGAGAGGCTTCCGGTGCGGGGCGGAGACATCCCGCCCGCCTGGCCGGCCCCCTCCCCCCGGCCCTCCGCCCGCGGGAGAGGGGAGAGCTCATCGCGAGGGAGCTTGCGGAGTGCGCCGCGGAAGCTGGATTGGGCCACGCATCACACCGAAACCGACGAGTACGCCACCGTCCGAGCGCCGCCATCGAAGTTACCCCCTCCCGTTATCCGGAGGGGGTACGCGGCCCCAGCCGCGGGGGGAGGGCCCGCGGGCTCCACGGGGACGCGCCGACGCTCGATCGCCGAGAACCATCGCAGTCGAAAGAAGCGGGGCCGCTCCCGACGCATCGGAAGCGGCCCCCTGAACATCTGTCCCGCCTGTCTCCTGATCCCCCAGGCTCACTCCCCGCCCGGGCCCGGAACGCCGGTCGGGTCCTGCTGCGGCTGGTCCGGCTGCGGCGGCGGGGTGCGCAGCCGCGGCGGGTGGCCGAAGTTGTAGCTGAACGACAGGTACACCGCGCGCGCGTTGAACTGCCGGCGCTGGACCTGCGAGAACGAGTCCGAGTTGGCGGTGAACGAGAACCGCATCGAGTCGAACGGGTCGGCCACGCGCAGGCTCAGCGACGCCTTGTCGGAAAGCTTCTGGCGCACCGCCACGTTGGCCATCGACATCGCCCCCATCCGCCCCTGCTCGGTGACCATTGCGGGCCGGTAGAACTGGAACCACTGCACGTCGGTGCTGGGGCTCAGCTTGAAGTTCAGGCTGCCGCGCGCGCTCCAGGTGAAGGTGTTGGCGCCCAGGCTGCTCTGCACGTTGCTCCCGTCCGTCACGATCTTGTAGGCGCTGGCGCCCACGAACCCGCTCACCTTCCCCAGCCGCAGCTGCGCGTTGGCGTCGGTGCCGTAGCTGTTGGCCGTGGCCAGGTTGGCGAAGGTGGTCGTATCCACCCCGTCGGTCCCGAAGGCCTGGTAGCGGCGCACCGCGTTCACCGTGTGGCGGTAGAACGGCGTCACGGTGAGCGAGCCGAAGCGCGTGGCGTGCGTGAACGAGGCCTCGTACGCGTGCGTGTACTCGGGCTTCAGGTTGGGGTTGCCCACGAACACGTTGTTGCGGTCCTGCACCATCGGGAACGGGTTCAGCTGGAACGTGTTGGGGCGGTTGATGCGCTTGGAGTAGCTGAACCGCATCTGGTCCTTCTGCCCCACCTGCAGCGTGGCCGCCGCGCTGGGGAAGAAGCTGGTGTAGTCGTTCGGATACTCGGTCGGGTCGTTTGCCAGCTGGAAGGTGGTGCTCGCCCGCTCGGCGCGCAGCCCGCCCTGCAGCGAGAACCTGGGCGTGATGGTCTGCGTGAGCAGCGCGTACCCCGCCTGCACGCTCTCGTCGTAGGTGAAGTCGTTCACCAGCCGCAGCGACGGGTCCGGCACGCCGCCGAAGATGGAATCCGACGTGTACTCGTTGGTCAGCCGCCGCAGGATCCCCTTGTACCCGGCCTCGAGGCGGGTGTTGGCCAGGATCTGCCGCGTGAAGTCGGCCTGCCAGTCCAGCTGGCGGGTGACGTTCGACAGGTCGTTGCGGCTGTCGCCCGCCAGGTCCGGCGAGAACACGTCGCCCGGCACGGCGGTGAAGTTCGAGAGGAAGTGGTCGCGCGAGCGGTTGAAGTGCACCTGCCCGGACATCTCGTTGCGCTGGGGCTGCAGCGTGCGCTTGAAGCCCAGCACGTAGTCGGTCGACAGCCCGCGCGCGCGGCCGGTGGTCAGCAGGTCGTACTCGCCGGTCACCCCGTGCGAGCCGTTCATCAGCGTGACGCCGTTGCCCGAGTCCTGGTTGCCGGCGCGGGCGTTCAGCATGAACGACGAGTTCAGCACGTTCAGGCGGCCCAGCTTCAGCTCGCCGTTGGCGTTCACCGTGTGTGAGGTGTTGGCGAAGTCGCCGCTGCTGAACTGCTCGATGAAGCTCAGCGGCACGCCGCCCTCGTGCTGCTCGCGCAGGCTGTACCCGTCGGACACGCGCGAGTCGCGGTTGAAGCCGTAGCTGCCGAACAGCGTCAGCGGCCCGTGCTGGCTCCCCAGGTTCCCGCTGGCGTTGTACTTGTCGCCCGTCCCCGCGCCCAGCGTGAGCCCGCCGCTGGTGCCCAGGTCGGTGTTCTGCTTCAGGACGATGTTCAGGATGCCGCCCATCCCGTCGGGGTCGTACTTGGCCGACGGGTTGGGCACCACCTCCACGCGCTCCACCAGGTTCGCCGGGAGCTGCTTGATGAAGTTGGTCAGCGCGTCGCCGGTGAGCGGCGCGGGGCGGCCGTTGATCTGGATGGCCACGTTCTGGTTGCCGCGGAGCGAAACCTTGCCGTCGCCGTCCACGTCCACGCCGGGAACGTTGCGCAGCACGTCGGTGGCGTTGCCGCCGGTGACCGCCGGCATGTCCTTGGTGGACACGATGGTGCGGTCGGGCGAGGAGATGACGGTGGAGCGCTCGGCGGTGGCGGTCACGCCCTGCAGGCCCACGGCGCCGGCGGCCAGGCGCACCGTGCCCGCGTCGGCCACGGCGGCCGGGCCGGTGACCACCACGCGGCTCACCGTGCCGGTCGTATAGCCAAGGCGGCTGACGCGCAGGTAGTACGTGCCCGGGCGCAGCCCCTCGATGCGGAAGGTGCCGTCGGCGCGGGCGACCGCGCCGGTGACCAGCACCGAGTCGGCGCTGCGGCGCACGGCAATGCTGGCGCCCGCCAGCGCGGCGCCCGACTGCGCGTCGCGCACCGAGCCGCGGATCTCGCCGCCGGCCTGGGCCTGCGCGGCGGCGGCCATCCCAGCCGCGCCGGGGGGGCCTCCAGGGCGCGCGCCGGACGGAGGAGCGCTGCCCGGGGCGCCGGTCTGCGCGCTGGCGGCCGTGGAAGCGGCGGCCAGCGCAAGGGCGATGAGGGTACCACCGAAGCGGTTCATCGTCACGATCTGTTTCAGAAGGTTGAGGTCCGCCGGGGCGTGCCGCGGTGCCCGGATCGGTCGCCCGGGGCGGGTGCGCCGGCGGGGTGCTCCGACATGCCCATGGGATGCCCAGGCACTGCCGAAGGTTGCACCGGTGTACGCCCGGCGCCGCCGCGAAGTTTCCTCGCGACGCATTGAATTTTGTCGCAATTCCGCGAAGAATCCACCCGCGTGGGCATGAACGGCGGCCCGCGCGGGACGAACGGCTCCCTGCGTGGTACGAGCGTCGCCGCCCGCCCTCGCCCCGGTGGAAGCACGCGGCTCCGGCCGTCGCCGCTCGCGCGGATCGACGGCCGGAGCCATTTCGTGGAGGGAAGATAACAGCTTCGTCCCATCTTTCCAACCCGCTGGGCGACATCGGGATATCCGCATCCCCAACGGAGAGGGTGGTTTGCGCGGAGAAGCGGAGCGTTTACATCCATGGATCGTCAACGTTCGTTTGCATTCCGCTGGATGGAAACGTTCGATGACATCATGGACCGGGTGGGGACATCATGGACCGGGTGGGCGAGACACAACGAATTGCGGCCGCCACGGAAGTTCTCCGCGGCGGCCGCCGTGATCACCCTCATCTGTCATCCTCCCGCCGCCGATTCACTGTGACGTGACGCGATCCCGCGGCGTTCGCCTCAGTCGGCCACGGTGCTCCACTCGATGCGGTAGCGGCAGACGCCGCCGCCGCGGGCGCGGCACTCTTCCTCGACGATCGAGACGCCGCCGGCGCCGCACATCTCCAGCGCGCGGCGGTACCAGCCCATCACCGTCAGGCAGTCGGGCACGCTGAAAGTCTCGGCCTCGTACGTCGTCATCACCCCCGAGCTTTCGCCGGTCTGCTCGTAGGTGCGGCGCCCCGTCTCGTAGTAGAAGCCGTAGATCTGCGGCGCCTTGCCCAGGAACACGTGCGGCCGGCCAGGGCTGAGGAACTGCTTGTGCAGCGTGGTCAGGTTCGCGTCGGCCGAGGCGGCGCCGAGCCGCTCGAACACCTCGCTCTTCCCGTCGCCCAGCACCTGCACGATGGCCGCGTCCAGCCGCTCGCCGATCTCGAACGGGTACCACTTCACCGACAGCACCGTGCGCAGCGCCTTCTGGTCGTCGTCCTGGAGCGAGCCCACCACGCGCTCCACACCCTCGCGCCCCCAGTGCTGCTCCACGAACGCGAGCCGCGACTTCAGGATGGTGCCCTTGATCTGCTGCATGGCGGTAGCGGGGGAGCGGGGATGGGACGGCGGGATCCTGCGGAGAGGCTGGACGCAGTGTGCATCCGGGCGGGCGCCCGGTCAAGGAACACGTGGAGCGGGGGATTCGATGCGGGAGCCCGGACGTCTTCTCCCGCGTCCCGGGGCGATAGGGATGACGAGCCCGGCCGATGCCTCAGGGATGCCGCGGATCGCCGCCGATGGCGATGGCGGAGCCGACGAACGGGATGGCCGGGGAGCTTCCCGTGGCGGTGGTGGCGGCGGTCCCCCACTGCGTGACGCCGTTCGGCATCAGCCGGCGCAGGTCGTAGCGGCGCCCGCCCAGCTCGAACTCGCGGCTCCGCACCAGCCGCGCGGAGAAGACGTTCGACGAGAAGAGCGGCCGGTTCGCCTCACCTGCGCCGACGGTGGCGCCCACGACCATGCTCACGCGCCGGAACCGCGCGATCTCCTCGCCCGCGCCGAACGTGGCGGGGTCGTCGAAGGTGGCGCGCGGATCCCGGTTCAGGTACACGCCGAACTCGCCGACGGCGTCCAGCCCCAGCGAGATGTCGCCGTTGGCCACCTTGGTCGCGGTGAACGGATCGGCCAGGAAGGTGAGGTACGCCGTCCCCTCGCCCGGCGCGCCGCTGAACAGTGCCCCCTCGATCCCCTGCAGGTGCAGGAAATACCCGGCATCGAACGCGGATCCGCCCTCCCCCGCGTAGAACCGCCCCGTCACGTACCAGGCGACTTCGCCTGGAAAGATCCTCATTTCCACCCCCCCCCGTTCCGCTGAACGGCGCGTCAGTCGCGAACTCCGGATCAAGTCTGGCGATCGTCGTTCATCCCCAACCGCATTGCTGCGGCGCGAAGATCGGCTTCGAGGCGGTCTAGATGGGCAAGCGTGTACAGGCCATCGATCGAGCGCCGTTCCCACAACTCGTAAATCCGGCGGAGATCGGCCTGACGGCTTTTCCAGCCGATTCCGTCCACGACCGCGAACACGAACTGCTGCGGCAGGCGCGCTTCCGCCATCGCGACGATCTCGCGCACCGCATCGCTGAGCTTGCTGCCCGTCGAGTTGAACCCCTTCATCGCGATCACGATCTGCGCATGCTCGCCGCCCGCGGGGATGGCGAGGTCACACGGTGCGGACGTCCCGCCACGCCCCTTGAACTGCGTCCGCAACGCGATCGGCAACCCCAGCTTGCGCACGACGGCCTCGACCTGGTCTTCGACGCTCCTCCCTCTGCCGATCGCGCCGGAAGCGCCCCGCTGCGACCAGAGATACCGCTCTAGCAGCACGTCCGCGAACGTCCACTTACGTCGCATCTGCTCCGACAGCCGCTGCACAAGGTCAAACTCGTCGAGCATCTCGACGAGACGATCCGCATCCGTTCGTGCAAGCTTCGTCCAGCTGCTCGACCCTAAACGGTGCCGCAGCTGGTTCTTGAGCATCTCGCGCGTCAGCCCCGCGGCTGTCGCAAGCACGGGGACGGAGTCGGGGTGCTTCGACACGAACGCCGCGAGCGACGCACGCGTCGGCTCGCCAATGGAACGTAGTTCCTCCACGAGCGACTGGATGCGCGCCTGGAGTTCGGGATTTTCCCGAACGACGCGTCCAAGATCGGCGAGTGACGTGAGCAGGTCGGGAAAGCTGATTGCGGCACGCACCAGAAGTCACCTTCCCACGAAAATGTACTCGTCAACGACCCTGCGCTGCGCCGCCGCGTGCGTGCCGAACGAGTAACGGTGGGGGATCGTGTGGACGTCGACGTGCTCCTTCTCCGCCGCGAGCGCCTCGTAGACCTCCTGCTGGCCGGGAACGGAGTTCGAGCTGTAGGAGAGCACGATGGTGCTGTTCCGGAAGCGGTGGAACAGCTCGGCGAGCGCGTGGCGGATGGTGCGCTTGTATGCGAACGGCGTGAAGCGCTTCTCGATCTTCTTCGTCGCCGTCTCCTCCATGATCTTCAGCCCGCGCCAGTACACTGAGAGGCCTTCGAGGAAATGGTACCGCTTGATGTAGTCGCTGTCGTCGCGCGGCGGAGCGTACGGGGGATCGAAATAGACGAGGTCGAAGCCGTCCGGGTCCAGCGACAGTGCGTCCCCGCATGAGACCCGATTGTCCCGCCCATTGTCGAACACCGCGCGGTTCAGGTCGCGAACAGCTTCCACGAAGAGCTCGCGCAGCGGTGTCCGCAGGTTCCTCCGCCCGTCGTCATAGCGGAAGTCGGTGATGGTGAAGACACCGCGCGGCTGCTTGCGCGCGGCGGCAAGGCACATCGCCGCGATCGCGAGATCGCGCTGGTAGGCGGGGAGACGATCCACGTGCGACCACGCGGCGTCGAGGAACGCGTGATCCTCCGACGGAAAGTAGAGCCCGGCGAAGGTGCGAGCGATGAAGTCCCGGCCATCTTCGTTCGGGGAGAGCAGGTACTCGACGTCGTGCCGGTCCAGGAGCGTGCTCCCGTTCTCCACCACTGCCCGCGCGACCGTGGAGGGAAACGTCAGGAAGTCGTTCGCGACCACTTCCTTGCCCATCTCCTTCAGCGCGTAGGCAACCACGCCGCTGCCGCTGAACGCATCGAGCGCGCGGTCAAACCTCAGATCGGAGAAAATCCCCGCAAGATGGGGAACGACACGATACTTGGAGCCCATGTACCGGAGCCGCGGATAACGTTGCGTCCGCGGCGGAGCTTCCAGCGGAACGATGGCGGAATCGGCCCCAAGGTCCAGCGACAGGTCCATACGATCCTCCTCCCTCCTTAACGAACGCGGGGCCCCCGGCAGTCGCCGGAAGCCCGCCTGTCCGTACCTCGTCATCAGCAGGTACAAGCTAATGCCTCACCCGCACTCGCTGAAGCCGCAGACGTGGCACTTCATGCAGCCCTCGGCGAACTCGAGCTGGCTCTTGCACTCGGGGCAGGTGCCCATGAAGGTCTCGCCGCCGTGGTAGTCCAGCGTGAGCTGCGGCGGTCCGCTGCTCTCCGTGGCCGGCGTGAAGCCCATCGCCAGGTCGGCCGCGTTCTCGGTCTGCAGCACCGCCTCGGGGATCAGCTCCTGCTGCACCCCCGCCTTCTCCTGCTCGCGCAGTCCGATCGCCTGCGCGATCGCGTCGGGCACCGAGTGCACCTTGTTGGCGCCGAAGCCGATCGCCTTGTCGGAGCTGATGCCGCGCAGCTGCGTGTAGACCTCGTTCACCGGGATCCCGAAGCGCAGCGCCAGCGAGATCAGCCGCCCGATCGCCTCCACGTCGGCCATGGCGACGGAGCCCGCCTTCCCCAGCGTGGCGAACACCTCGAACGGGTGGTTCTGGTCGTCCTCGTTGATGGTCACGAACACGTCGCCCAGCGGCGAGCCCATCTTGCGCGTGGTGCCGCGCAGCACGCTGGGGCGCTTGCGCTTGTGCCGGCGGATCTGCGTTTCGCGGAACTCGGCCTGCTTCAGCTCCTCGCGCAGCCGCGCCACCTCGCGCTCCAGCTTCGCGCCGCGCTCGAACACCTCCGCCGCCTTCGCGCGCACCTCCACCAGCTCCGCCACCTCGGCCTGCTGCTGCGCCGGCGTCTTCGTCGCCCCCGTCGACAGCACCTGCCCGTCGCGGCTGCCGTCGCGGTACACGGTCACGCCCTTGGTCCCCAGCCGGAAGGCGAGCTCGTAGATCTCGCGCACGTCCTCGACCGTGGCCTCGTGCGGGAAGTTCGTGGTCTTGCTGATGGCGCTGTCGCAGTGCTCCTGGAAGCCCGCCTGCATCCGCACGTGCCACTCGGGGGTGATGTCGTGCGCGGTCACGAACGCCTTCTGCACCGCCGCCGGCACCTCGGGGAAGTGGATGTGCCCCTCGCGGGCGATCCGCTCCACCAGCCCCTCGCTGTACCACCCGCCCGCCTTCGCCACGGCCACGAAGTCCTCGTTCACGTCGGGCATCATCGCCCCCGCCTGGTTGCGCATGAACGCGACGGCGAAGAGCGGCTCGATCCCGCTGGAGCAGCCGGCGAAGATGGAGATGGTGCCCGTGGGCGCCACCGTGGTCACGTTGCAGTTGCGCAGCCGGCGCATGGGGCGGATGCGGTCGCCGTTGGGCGCGCGGGCGCAGGTGTCGTCGGGCCCCCAGATCGACTTCTCCCACTCGGGGAAGGCGCCGCGCGACTCGGCCAGCTGCTCGCTCGCCTTCTTCCCCTCCTCGTCCAGGAACTCCATCACCCGCCGCCCGATCTCGACCCCCTCCTCGCTGTTGTAGGGCACGCCCAGGCGGACGAGGAGATCGGCGAAGCCCATCACCCCCAGCCCGATGCGGCGGATGCGGTTGGCCAGGTCGGTGATCTCGGGGAGCGGGTACTGGTTGGCGTCGATCACGTTGTCCAGGAAGTGCGTGGACAGCCGCGTCACCCGCCGGTACTCCTTCCAGTCCACCCGCTCGTACCAGGGGCTGTCCGCCGGCACGTCGCTGCGCACGAAGGCGCCCACGTTCACCGAGCCCAGGTTGCACACGTCGTACGGCAGCAGCGGCTGCTCGCCGCAGTTGGCGCTGACCACGCCGGTGAACGCCGCACCGGCCTCCACCGCGTGCGGGTCGGCGACGACGTAGGTGTGCACGTCGTCGACGGTGCCGTTGTACACGTCGGCGCGCCCCGCCAGGCGGACGGCCACGACTTTGTGGTTCCCCGCCGTGGCCGCCGGGCGCTCCTGCAGCTGCGCCACCGCGTACGCGCGCACGCTCACCCCGCCGCGCAGCTCGCCCGCGGGGATCTTCTCGCCGTTCAGGCCGATCCAGTTGTGGTCCGGGGTGCAGCGCACCGTCAGCCCGCTGTCGAACTCGATCTCGATCACCTCCACGTCGCGCCGCGTGAGCCGCGGGCGGCGCATCCAGCGCACCACCGGCGCCTGCGCCAGCCGGTCGAAGGCGTAGACCAGCACGTCGTCGCCGCTGGCGGCCAGCTCGTCGAAGCGGCGCGGGCCCTCCACCGTCAGCACCTGCGTGTCGCCGGTGAGGCAGGGGTTGGTGGCCTCGTACGCGCCCAGGTGCGGCACCGGGTTGTAGAAGTTCGCGCGGTCGATGAAGAACACCCCCGGCTCGCCGGTGCGCCACGCGTTCTCCACGATCTTGTCGAAGATGCGGCGCGCGTCCTTGCGCCCCGCCACCTGGCCGTTGCGCGGGTTGATCAGGTCGTACTCGGCGCCCCGCTCCACCGCGTTCATGAACGCGTCGGTGATGGCGACGGAGATGTTGAAGTTGGTGATCTTGGTGATGTCCTGCTTGCAGTCGATGAACTCCTCGACGTTCGGGTGATCCACCCGCAGGATCCCCATGTTGGCGCCGCGGCGCGTGCCACCCTGCTTCACCACCTCGGTCGACGCGTCGTACAGCGACATGAACGAGATGGGGCCGCTGGCCACGCCGGTGGTGCTGCGCACGTGGTCGCCCGCCGGGCGGATGCGGCTGAACGAGAAGCCGGTGCCGCCGCCCGACTGGTGCACCAGCGCCATCGACTTCAGCGTGTCGTAGATGCCGCTGCCGCCGTTCGACAGCTCGTCGTCCACCGGCAGCACGAAGCAGGCGGAGAGCTGGCCCAGCGGCCGCCCGGCGTTCATCAGCGTGGGCGAGTTGGGCTCGAACAGCCGCTTCGTCATCAGCGCGTAGAACTCGCGCGCGAGGGCCACCACGCCGTCCTCCGACGCGCCGTAGCGGCGGTCGGCGCTGGCGATGGTGTAGGCCACGCGCCAGAACATCTCCTCCGGGCCTTCCGTCGGCTTCCCCGACTCGTCCTTCTTCAGGTACCGCTTGGCGAGCACGATCCGCGCGTTATCGCTCAGCTCGGCGCGCGGAAGGTCGGCGGGGATTGCGGCCACGGGGGCGTCGGCCACGGACGGAAGGGCGGTGGGAGGGTTCATCGACCAGGTCCTCTCTGCGCGTTGTGGAAAACCCGCGAAACGGCTTGCGGTAAAGGCGGTTGCGCCTGTGGAAAACAATCTGGTGTGTACCACGTGTTGGGGAGCAACAATGTAGGACCCCAATATCTAGTGGTCAACCCTTCCGTTACCGCCGCAAAGGTTGTACATGCGGCCGCCCCGCGCCGCCCATCTGATACACCACATCGGACACTTCGGGCGGCGGAACCGGCCTCCGGCGGGAGCGATCGGCTGACCCGCGCGGGTGCGGAAGTGAACGGACCGAAGCAGCCGCGGCCCCGGGAGATCCCGGGGCCGCGTGAAAGAGGTCACGAAGCTGCAATCAGCGGGTCACGCGCCGGCAACGCGGTTGTCCTTGTCCTCTTCCGGCCGCCGGTCGTACATGCTCCCCTCGTCGATCGTGTGCGGCTGCTCGCCGCCGGGCGCGTGGTCGCTCCCGTGCGCGTTGGCGGGCATCGTGGGCACGTCGGCGGGGTTCCCCGACGATTCCTGAAGGGGGCTTCCCTTCGCGTTCACGTCCACGTGCGGGGGGTGCTTGCCGGAGCTCTCCGCGTTTCCGATCTCCTGGCGCGGGCCGGGGCCGCCGGGGCTCACGCGCCCACCCCGCGGTCGCGCGGGTCCTCGGTCCCCTCCGCCTCGCGCTCGCGCGGCGACTCGCCGGCCGACATCGCGCCCTCCTCGCCGCCGTGGCCGTGCCCCTCGCGGGCGTGCACGTTGGCGTCGTGCGAGGGCTGCGGATGCTTGGGGTCGAAGAAGTGCTGCCCGGGGCCGCCGCCGTGGCCCACGTGCTGCCGCCCCACCTTCTCGGTGTCGCCCGTGACGGTGTCGTCCAGGCTGGAGTGCCCCTGCCCCGATTCGGGAAGGTTCTTGTAGTCGGACGCCCCCGCCTCGCTGGGGTCGATGTTGTACTGGTCCCGTCGCTTGCCGCCCATCGTTCCTCCTCTGGATGTGCTTGTCCGCGCTGCGGTTGCAGGACACGCGGCTTCACGATCCGTGCCGGGCGGGCGACGGCGGGGTCAGGGAAGGATTCCGATGTGAGGCGCTGGGGAGACGGATTAGGGAAGGACCTGACGGATCAGAAGGACTACACCTCTGATGAACCAGCTTCAAACTCCCAAAACGAGGCCGGGCGAATCATACGGATGCCCTGGTAGGTCTCGAGCGTGAGGAGATCGCCGTCACCGCTTACGATGCACCGGCACTCGCCCGCTATCGCTGTGGCGATCACCCAATCGTCGTCAGGATCGCGTGAAACTGGAGATTGCAGCGGCCGCGGCATAACGATCTCGCAGTGTTCGCGATAGAACCCGAGGAGATCGTCAACGTCCGGAGAGGCGATCTTGAGCTTTCGAAGGAGCTTCTCCCGCAACTCCTCGATGAGGATCTCGGAGGTAACGAGGACGTGGCGCCGCATGCAGTATCTGTACAGCCGCATGCAGGCGCCCTCGGTGGCATAAGCCGCGATGAGGACGTTCGTATCGAGAACGAGCCTCACGAGATCTCGCGGAACACGTCCTCGTCCGTGAAGAACCCGGCCCTCTGTGCCTGCGGGATGACGCGGGCGCGCAATTCGTCGAACCTCCGCTCCGCGACATACGCTTCCACGGCATTGCGGACGAGCTCGTCGCGCGGGATGCCGTCGGCTTCGGACAGCGCGTCGACTTCGGCAGCGAGTTCGTTGGAGAGGGTAATGGGAATCGTCTCGCTCATCTCGACACTCCAGCGCGGGTTCTCCAAAACATAACAAACAGGATCGCGGCGGAGAACCCGCGTGACAGGCGAGCGCGCAAGATGATCCCGGCTCGCGGCGCGGTCGTCGACAAGCCCGAGAGCCTCCTGCCGGACCGCAACCGATACCCACCCGGCGGAACGACGAAGCTCCCGGAGCGGGGGCTCTGGGAGCGCGTGGCGACGCTCGGCGTGCATCCTTCCGTCCTACTGAATCGCGCGGCAGGTGGGGTCGATGCAGCCATTCGCGTCGACGCACGCCGTGGCGAGGCAGCTGGTGCCGCGGCATGAGCAGGGGGTCGTCACGGCGTTCCCGTACACGGTGCCGCTCTCGTCGAGCCCGGTGCCGCGTGTGTCGAACGACTCAACGGCCAGATCTTCCGGCTCCAGGCGAAGCTTGCGCATCCGTGCCTCCGTGAACGGGATGGATTGCCGAACGGGCGATCTCCCCCGAGTCGCCGCAGTTCCAGTGCCACGCCCATTGAGACGGAACGTTCGATTCCCCGGCTGAAAAGCAGCGCGTCCGTATCCATCGAGCAGAACGAGCGACGGCCCCGCGGCGATGCATCCGCCGCGGGGCCGTTGCGTACTTTCGTACTTCCGTACTTCTCGTACTCCGCCGAAGGCGGCCCGCGATCAGCCGCTCGCGCCGATGCGCGTGGCCGGGCGCTCGCCCGACACCTTGCGCTCGATGGGCGGCTGCGCGCTGGGCGCCAGGGTGTGCTCGGGGATGGTGGTGACGGCGCCCTCCTCGATGAAGGCGTAACGGCCCTTCATCACGTCCTGGGCAACCTTGTAGGTCGGGTCGTCGGCGTTCTCCCACAGCTGGTCGAAGAGCGCCTTCACCCGCAGCCGCGAGCGGCGGCAGAACACGTCGGCCAGGATCGCCGCCTCCTTGCCGTTGGGCCCGTCGCGCATGTCCTGCGCGCGCACCACCGCGCAGCTCATGGCGTACAGCTCGGCGCCGATGTCCACGAAGCGGCCCAGCAGGTGGCCCTTGCGCTCCAGCTTCGCCTGGTACTTGCCCATGGCGTAGAACATGTTGCGCGCCAGCTTGCGCGAGGTGCGCTCGATGAAGCGCACGTGCTTGGCGTTGCGCCCGAACTCGCCGTAGTGGCCGGGAAGCTGCCCGCCGCCCACGAAGCGCTTCGGCAGCCAGGCCGCGTACCAGGCGCCCGCCTTGGCCATGGCGCCCAGCTTCTGCCCGGTGCTGATGCCGGGCTTGATCAGGTCGCCCGCCACGGCCAGGTGCGTGTCCACCGCCTCGCGGGCGATGAACAGGCGCATGATCTCCGACGAGCCCTCGAAGATTCGGTTGATGCGGAAGTCGCGCATCATCCGCTCCACCGCGATGGGCACCTCGCCGCGCGCGGCCAGCGAGTCGGCCGTCTCGTAGCCGCGCCCGCCGCGGATCTGCAGCAGGTCGTCCACGATCCGCCAGCCGATCTCCGTGGTCCACAGCTTGGCGATCGCGGCCTCCAGGCGGATGTCGTTCTTCGCCTGGTCGGCCAGCGCGCTGGAAAGCTCGGCCATGCTCTCGATGGCGAAGGCATCGGCCGCCATGGCGCCCAGCATCTGCGCCACCGCGTCGTGCTTGCCGATGGGGGCGCCCCACTGCACGCGCTCGGCGGCCCACTTCCGCGCCACCTCGACCGCCACCTTGGCCCCGTACGCCGCGCTCATGGGCAGCGTCAGGCGGCCGGTGTTCAGCGTCATCAGCGCCAGCTTGAGACCCTTCCCCTCGCCCCAGATGATGTCCTCGCGAGGGACGCGCACGTTCTTGAAGGTGATGACGGCGTTCTGCAGCGCCTTCAGGCCCATGAAGCGGCAGCGGTTGGTGATCTCCACCCCCGGCGCGCTGGTCTCGACGATGAAGGCGGTGATCTGGGGGATCTCCTTGCCGTTCTTCATCTTCGACGGGGTCTTCGCCATCACCACCAGCAGCTCGGCGATGGTGCCGTTGGTGCACCACAGCTTCTCGCCGTTCAGGATGAAGGCCTCGCCGTCCTCGGTCGGCTCGGCGGTCGTCGCCAGCGCGGCGGGGTCCGAGCCCACGCCGGGCTCGGTGAGCGCGAAGGCGCTGATGGCGCCCGCGGCCAGGCGCGGCAGGTACTTCTTCTTCTGCTCGGGGGTGCCGAACATCTTCAGCGGCTGCGGCACGCCGATGGACTGGTGCGCCGAGAGAAGGGCGGTGAGGTTGCCGTCCTTGCTGGTGACCATGCCGATGGTGCGCCCGTACCCCAGCTGGCTGAGCCCGATGCCGCCGTACTCCTCGGGGATCTTGAGACCGAAGGCGCCGAGATCCCGGAGACCCTGCACCACCTCGGGCGGCAGCTCGCCGGTGCGGTCGATCTCGTCGGAGTCTACGTTCTCGTCCAGGAACTTGCGCAGCTTGGCGATGTAGGCGTCGGTCTTGGCCTTGTCCTCGGGCGACTGCCGGGGATAGGGATGGATCAGGTCCAGGCGGAAGTTGCCGAGGAACAGCTCGCGGACGAAGCTCGGCGCGGTCCACTCGGTTTCGCGCGCGGCCTCCGCGACTTCGCGCGACTCCTGTTCGCTCGGAGCGTTCCGGGCGTTCTGGTCACTCATCGAAAACCGTTCCTGGCCAATGGGTTGAGGGCGCTCGCCACGGGCGCGTCCGGCGTGCTGCCGGTGGCCCCACGATGAAACGTAGAAGTGAGCCCCACTCACGCAATAGCGCGAGTCGTGCCAAGGGGTTTGCAGCGATTCGAGTGCGGGAGTGCGGAAGTGCGGAAGTGCTGAGTGCCAGGCTTCGGAGTGCGCCCTCTGCCCCGCGCCCTCTCCGGCCGGCCGAGGCCGTCCACCTCTCCCGTACCGGGAGAGGTAGCTCGATGAGATCGGTGCTGGAGGCTGCCTTGTGCCCGCCCGGCTTGATGAGCCACTGCGATGCGGGGTTGGGCCTCGCGGCACACGGTCACCCGACGAGTGCTCGACCGGCTGAGCGGAGCTATCGAAGTTACCCCCTCCCGTTATCGGGAGGGGGTACGCGGCCCCAGTTGCGGGCGGAGGGCTCCACCGGCGCAGGACTGGCGCTCGGAGGCATCAAACACGCCCCGATCCCGCAGTCCCAGAATGCGAAACCGCCGCCCCGGTGACGTCTCCGGAGCGGCGGCTCGTCTTCAGAACTCCCTCGCCCCTACCGTCGCGCGGCGAGGCTGAGGGTGCGGAGGAGCTCGGCGGCCAGGCCTTCGGTGTCGGCCTCCTCCTGCTCGCCGCCCGCGGGCTCGGTGGCCGCCTCGATGCCGCGCTTGCGGGTCACTTGGTCCAGCACCGTCTCGGCCTCGAGCGCCACGCGGCTCTCCTCGCGGCGCGTGGCCACGTCGCGCGCCGTGCTGGCGGCGCGCTCGGCGCGGCTCCAGTCCTTCAGGCTGGCCGCGCCACGCGCCAGGTCCAGCAGCGCCTGCGCCGCGTTCGGGCGCGTGTGCCACTCGCCCGCGAAGCTCCACACCTCGTCCCACGCGCGGTCGAACTCGCCGCGGTTGGCCGCGCCGCCCGCCGCGCGCCCGATGTCGGCGGTGTTCAGCATCCGCTCGCCCGGCGTGGACAGGTGCGGCGCCAGCGCCTGGAACACGGCCAGCGCCTGCGCGAAGCGGCCGCGCGTCATCCAGAAGTACGCCAGGTCGCGCGCCAGCATGGGCAGGCGCAGGTGCGTGCTGCCGTACGCGCGGAACGACTGCCGCGCGAATTCCAGCGCCTCGGCCGGGTTGGTGTCGCTGGCGATGACGAACAGCGCGTGCAGCGACCGCCCCTGGATGTCGCGCAGGCCGTGGCGCTTGGCGGCGCGCAGCGCCCGCACGTGGAAGCGGCGCGCCGCCGGGTAGTTGCCGCGCTGGGTGTACAGCTCGCCCAGCCCCAGGAAGGCCTCGGAGTAGCTGGCCCAGTCCTTGGCCTGCCGCCCCAGCCCGATCACCCGCCGGAACCAGCTCTCGGCGCGCGCGTACTCGGCCTTGCGCCGCGCCAGCTGCCCCACGCGGAACCCCGCCGCCGCGTTGGTGGGCGCCGCCAGCGCGCCCGCCTGCGAGAAGGAAATGGCGGTGGAGAGCTTCTCCTGCGCGTCGGCCCAGCTGGCCACGTCGCGGCAGGCGCCCAGGATCTCGTCCTCGGTGATCGCCGCCGGCTCGCCGGAGATGCGGGCCAGCATGCGCATCGGCGCGTCGATGGCCGCGTCGATCCCCGCCTGCTCCAGCTGCCGCAGGCGCTGCTCGTGCGCGATGCCCTGGAACAGGTCCGCGCGCTCGGCCGGCTCGCGCCCGCCCGCCCACAGCGTGACGTCGCGCATGGACTGCCACAGGACCAGCCCCACAGCCCCGGAGAACTCTTCCAGCATCTCCGTGCCTTCCAGCGTCTCGTTCCCGTGCACCAGCGCCGGCGGCACGTGCCACCGCCAGCGGCGGCGCGGCTTGCGCGCGGGCGAACCCGGTTGTGGTCCGGCCATTCGAGGGGCTCCGACAAGGGGTGTGGATTCAGCGCGGCGCGCCGGCCCGGGCGCGCCCGTCCCGCGTAAACGGGTGCAGCTCCACGTCAGGTGCAAATGATGTGCACTCTGCTCCGCGCCCGGCGCGAAGGGAGCGCCCGCGGAGTCGTGGCTATTTACGCGTGTGTGTGAATAATGGGCCTATCCCCGCGACAATGCCAGAGGTTCGTTTGAAGACGCGCTCCGAAGCGGGCGCACGAAGCTGGTGCAGCGGATGCGGAACGCAGCGGATTCCGTGCACCACGGTGGTTTGGAGGGATCGGCGGGGCGCGCGTACCTCCGGCCGTTTCCCCGCCCGGCGAGCCGCCGGATCACGGCCCTCGCGGACGGATCGCGGCGATGAACAGGTGGCGTTCCGCGCGTCTCCCGGCGTGCTCACGGAAACAGAAAAGGGGCGGATTCGGGTATCCGCCCCCCCTGATCGGGATCTCGTCCCCGATCTCAGCCGAGCAGCAGCATCGCCAGGTACGCGACCCCGCCGCCACCCAGGGTCACGCGCACGTTGTCGTCGATGGGGAGATCCAGGAACTCCAGCGTGGCCGCCGCCACCGCGCCCGCCGCCGCCGCGGTGAGGGGGACGCCGGGCGCCAGGCTGCTGACGGCGATCGCGACGGCGAGGTCCACCGCCAAGCCCGCGCCGAAGCCCTCCCAGCTCTTCCCCCAGCTCGTCCGCCGCCGCCCCCAGCGCTTGCCGACCAGCGCCGCGGCCGCATCCCCGAAGCCGTTGAACAGCATGGCCATCGCCGCGATGGGGCGGGGGAAGAAGACGACCGCCGCCGCGTACGCCACCGCCATATACGTGGCCCCGGCGAAGCGGCGGCGCTCGTGGTGGCGCAGCATGCGGCGGGTGTAGCGCAGGAACCAGTAGCGCGGCGCCCGGTAGCGCAGCCGCGTCCAGTCCACCCCCACCGCCACCGACGCGGCGGGGAGGAGCACGGCGAGAGACACCCAGCGCGGCGCCACCCACACCAGCAGCGGAAGCGCGGCGGAGGAGACGTGGAACGCCTTCCGCGCCAGCTCGCGCCGGATGCCGCGCGGCCGCGCGGACGCGGGGGACGCGGGGGACGCGGGGAGGGTCAGGGCATCCACGGGGATCGCATCTCCTTCGTCGTCGGTGGTCCGCATCGGAAATCTGCGCGCGGTGAATGCAAGAGCGGTGCGCGGGGAAACATCAGGCGCGGCCGGCCCTTCCGTCGTCCCCCAGGAACTCCGCCAGCAGATCGTTCACCCGCGCCGGCGCGTCGGCCATCACCCAGTGCGTGGCCTCGGGAAGCCGCTCGACGCGGAGATCGGGGACGTAGCGCTCCAGCCCGTCCAGGTTGTGGAGGTTCAGCGCCTGGTCCCGCTCGCCCCAGATGACCAGCGTGGGCCGGCCGATCACCCGCCGCGGCTCCTTCTTCGTCTCCCTGCGCTGGAAGAGGTGGCTGCGGTACGCGCGGTAGTAGTTCAGCGCGGCGGTGAGCGCGCCGGGGCGCCCCAGCGCCTCCTTGTAGCGCGCGATGTCCGCGTCGGTGAACGAGCCGCGGCGCGCGGTGCCGCGGAAGAGGCGCTCCAGCAGCGCGAAGTCGCGCGCGCGGATCCCCGCCTCGGGGATCAGGGGGAGCTGGACGAAGAAGGCGTACCACGAGCGCAGGAACTGCCGCGGGCGCCGCATCTCGCGCGCGAAGATGGAGGGATGCGGGGCGTTGATGATGGCGAGGCGGTCGACCAGCTCCGGGCGGCGCATCCCCAGATGCCAGGCGATGACGCCGCCCCAGTCGTGCCCGACCACGTGCGCGCGCTCCGCCCCCAGCTGGCGGATGAGCCCGGCGACGTCCTCCACCAGGATGCTGACGCGGTAGCTGGCGGTGCCCTTCGGCTTTTCGGAGAGGTTGTACCCGCGCAGGTCCGGCGCGACCACGCGGAAGCCCGCCGCCGCCAGCGCGGGAATCTGCCGCCGCCACCCGTACCAGAACTCGGGGAAGCCGTGGAGCAGGATGACGAGCGGCCCGCTCCCCTGCTCCACCCAGTGCAGCCGCACGTTGTTGACCACCGCCTCGCGGTGCTCCCAGCTCTCCACCATCTCCCACCTCGCCCCGCAACGGATCCGCATAGCCCCGGAATGATACCGCGCGACGGGCAAGTGCGGGGCCGCGGCGTGCGCTTGCGTGCCCCGGCGCGGGGGGACAGATTGGGCGCGCCCGCTGACCCGACGAGTTCTCGAGCCTTTGTGACGTGGCGCATGGCGGCCGTGCCGGTGCTGGTGTTCTCGGACTTCACCTGTCCGTTCTGCCACGTCACCGAGGCCGCGCTCCGGCGCCTGGAAGCCGAGGGACTGGCCGCGCCGCGCTACGCCGCGTTCGAGCTGTACCCGGCCGACACCGCGCTCCCCGCCGCCCCGTCCGCTGACGACTGGGCCGCGGCGCGCCCGCTGGCGGAGGAACTGGGCGTGGGAATGGAAATGCCGCCCGCGGTGCCGCGCACGCGCAAGGCGCACGAGGCCGCGAAGCTCGCGGCGGAGAAGGGCGTGGGATGGGAAATGCGCGAGGCGATCTTCGCCGCGTACTTCCGCGACGGACGCGACGTGGGCCGCATCGACGTGCTGGTGGAGCTGGCCGCCGCGCTGGGGCTGGACGCCACGGAGACGAAGGTGGTGCTCGACGTGGATTCGCTGAGCGGCGCCGTGGCGGCCGACGAGGCGCTGGCGCGGCGGCTGGGGATCGCCGCGGTCCCTGCGCTGATCGTGGGCGGAGGCGCGGACGCGGAGCTGCTCACCGGCGCGCAGGCGTACGACGACCTGCGCGCGCTGCTGCAACGCAAGTGAAGCGGGGGCCGCGCGCCCTCCTGCCGAACGAGAGGAACGAAGAGCGATGTCCGACTACGAGCGGAGCACCGTGCTCCCCACCCGCGAGATCTTCGCGAAGGCCAGCCAGATCTTCACCGAGCGCGCCGAGCTGCAGCGCACCGAGGAGACCGCGCACCGCGTGACCTACACCGGCGGCGAGGGCACCGTGACGCTGGAGGCGCATCGCCACGGCCCCTCCACGGTCGTCACCGTACGCACCGACCGCCTGCGCACCTCGAAGGTGGACGGCGTCGTGCGCTACCTGCTGAACCAGCTCCCCTACCAGTGGGGCGACCCGCCGCGCGAGTGATCACCTGCGCGCCACCCAGGCGAACGGGGCGAGACCACCGCGGTCTCGCCCCGTTTTGTGTCGAAAGATCTTCGTTCACCGCTTCGTATACGGCGCGACTACATCAACGGCCGGGAAGTGCTTGCGATTGAGCGTCGCCAGCTTCAGGCCATGTTCCTGAGCGGTCGCCGCGATCAGCGCGTCCGGCACCTCGATGCGGATCGCCTTGCCGTGCTGCCGTCGGAACAGCCCACCGCGCACGGCAATCTCCTCCGTCACGGGAAGGTGCGGGAACGTTGCGAGAAGCGCGCGGAGCTTCTCCATCTCAGCATCGCGCGCACCCGAGTAAAGCTCCGCCACCGTAACGACGGACACCTGCGCGTTCATGCGTGTATCCACCCACGAGACTGCGTCGGGGTGGCCGCGCATGTAGTCGATCAAAACGTCCGTATCGATCAGGATCGGTTCACTCATCCGGCATCACTCGACGCAAGCGTCTGCGCCACCCCCGACGCAACTCTCTCACGTCCGGCACGTCGGAGCGGTCCTTCCACATTCCTACCGCAGCCTTTCTCGCGGCTGCGACCTCCTCGGGATCCGTGATGGTCGCCGGCACGACGGCAGGTGCTGCAAGGTACCCGCGGAGCGCGCAGGTGACGATCTCGTGCTCGGGTACCCCCCGCGTTACCGCGGCATCCCTCACCGCTTCCTCCAGTTGCGTCGGGATCACAGCTGTCCTGTGGTCCACGTCGTTTCTCCGGGCCGCCGAATCCGGCAGATCTTCGCGATCCTTCCACATTCCCCGCCCTGCCCGAAGCAGCGTCAAGCGATCCGGATCAGTGCGGCCCGTCCACATCCCCGCGGTTGACGCGACGATCTCGGCGACCTCGTCCGGGTCGGTGATCTCGGCGGGCTCGATGCCGTCCTCGAGGTAGCTCTCGATGGCGCGCGCGATGATGTCGGCCTCGGATTCGCCGAGCGCGGCCGCGTAGCTCGCCAGGGCGTCATCGAGCTGCTGGGGGATCTCGATCACTCGTTTGGCCATGGAATCCTCCGGGTTGCTTCCGAAATGTACAGAAGCACCCCGGATCGGAGAAGCGGGATGCGCCGCATCGCCACAACTCCGCCAGCGGGAGGACGATGTGATCGCGGCTGTCCCATCCGGCGCTGCGGGCCGCGGTGCTCGGCGTGCGGGACTCGCGCGCTCGTGCGATCTTCGATGCTCGTCACGACCGATCGCCATCTCCATTGCCCCGAACCGCTGATGACGACGCAGCCCACCGTCCGCGCGATTCTTGATCCAACGCTTGGTGCGCGGGTGGTGCGCTCGGTGCCGCTGCTGTATGCGGAGGGGGCGGACGCGGCGCTGGACCGCCCCGCGCACGTCCGCGCGGCGTCGGGGATGGCGCTCGTCGCGGGCCGGGTCGCCGTGGTGCAGGACGATGCCAACTTCGTCGCGCTGGTCGATCCGGAGACGGGGCGGGCGTCGGCGCTGACCCTGCCCGCCGGCGAGGGCGGCGCGCGGCAGTTCGACGACGAGCGCGGCAACAAGCGCTGGAAGCTGGACCTGGAATGCTGCGCGGTGCTGCGGGATGGAGATGGGCGCGAGGTGCTGGCCGCCTTCGGCTCCGGCTCCAGCCCCGAGCGCGAGCGGATCGTCCTCGTCCGCGGGATCGGATCGGGGGATGCGGAGATCGCGGTGGCCGGCGCGTCCGCGCTCTACGGCCGCCTCCGCGCGGAGACGGCGTTCGCCGGGAGCGAGCTGAACGTCGAGGGCGTGGCGCTCGCGGGCGGCGTGCTGCGCCTGTTCAACCGCGGCAACGGCGCGCCGCATGGAGATCTCCGGCCCGTCAACGCCACGTGCGAGATCGGCGCGGCCGCGCTCCTCGCCTTTCTCCGCGACCCCGCGCTCCCGCCGCCCGAGCCGCGCAACGTGACGCAGTACGAGCTGGGCGAGATCGGCGGCTTTCCGCTGACGTTCACGGACGCGGCCGCGTTCGGCGATGCCATCCTCTTCACCGCCGCCGCCGAGGACTCGCCGGACGCGACGCGCGACGGGCCGGTCGCCGGCAGCGCCATCGGCATCATCCGTGGCGGCGAGGCGCGCCTGTGCGTGGTGCGGAACGCGGACGGCAGCCGCTACGCCGGCAAGATCGAGGGCATCCTGCCGCACGCCCCGGGCCGCCTGTGGGCCGTCATCGACCGCGACGAGCCCGGCACCCCGTCGGAGCTGTCGGAGGTGGTGCTGGAGGGGGATTGGTAACTCAGAATGGAGAAAGCGCCTGCAGACCGATTATCCGACCGGAACCTGAGCCCGCTCACGGATGATTCCCGAGAGTGCCCGTAGCGCGGAATTGACGGACGTGGCATCGGGAAACACATCCGCGACGTCAGGGTCCAGGACCACGACTTTCGTATCCGCGGTGAAGTACCTGGCGTACTTGCCGCGGACGGCACCCTTCAGACTGTACTCCGGGAGGATCTCGTCGTCCGGGATCTCCTCGGGTTCAGAACCGGAAGTCTTCATAGAACTCTCTCCGTTCCGCGCCCGTCCGACGTACCGAACAGCACGAACCGTTCTTCCGCGAACGAGTGACGCGTATCGTCCACCGTCGCGGAGAGCGGATCGCGGAAAGCGGTCTCGGCCTCGGGAAACGAGACTCGGTGCTTTCGCAGGTTCGCCTCGGCCTTCTCCGGATCCCACTCGAATCCAAGCGACACCGACGATCACCCCTCGCCGAAGCCGTCGTCGCCGGGGGGGAGGGCGGCGGGGGCTTCGGGCTGCGTCTGCTGCTGGCGGGCGAGCGCGGCGGTGGCCATCACCCCGCTGGGGCCCATCGAATCGACGATGCTGCTGGGGATCACCATCATCCCCCCCTTCTGCTTCAGCCCCTCGTACAGGATGTTCATCTGCCGCAGCTGCAGCGCCACCGGGTTCTGCTCGTACGCGTGCGACGCCTCGGCGAACAGCTGCGCGATCTCCACCTCGGCCTGGCCCAGGATGATGCGCGCCTGCTTCTCGCGCGCGGCCTGCGCCTCGCGGCTCATGGCGTCCTGCAGCGCGGCCGGAATCACCACGTCGCGCATCTCCACGCTGTGCACCGTGACCCCCCACGGCGTGGAGCGCTGGTCGATGAGCGCCTGCAGCTCGGCCTCGATGCGCTCGCGGCCTCGCAGCAGCTCGGTCAGGCTGGTGCGCCCGATGATGTCGCGCAGCGCCGTCTGCGCCGCCCAGCTCACCGCCTGCACGTAGTCCTGCACCTCGAGCGCCGCCTTCTCGGGGTCGTGCACGGTCCAGAACAGCACCGCGTCCACATTCACCGGCACCGTGTCGGCGGTCAGCGTCTGCTCGGCGCTGAAGCTGGTGGTGATGGTGCGCTGGTCGATCCACGCGGCGATGTTGTCGACGAAGGGGACGATGGTGAAGACGCCGGGGCCGCGCAGCCCCACGTAGCGCCCCATCCGCAGCACCACCGCGCGCTCCCACTGCCGCCCGATCTTGGGGGCCATGCTGGCGAAGAGCCCCACCACGGCACCGGCGATGAGCCCCGCGGGGCTGTGCACGACCGCGGTGGCCGCCGCGCCCATGGCGGTGGGGATGAGCAGCGCCAGGGTGGAGAGGAAGTTCAGCCCCCCGCCCGCCGCGCGCTGCGTGGGGAGCGAGGCCTGGGTGGAGGTCACGGTCAGGTCGGTTCTAGGCGGCATCGGAGGATCGGCTCCTGCGTCGGCTGTCCAGGTGGATGATCACGTCGTCGAGCGAGAACCCCAGCGCGCTGGCCTGGCGCAGGAAGGTGTCCTCGAGCGCAGCGAGCTCGGCCAGCAGCTCCTCGCCGCGGATCTCGCCGGGCGACGCCTTCACTACGGCGCCCACCCCGGGGCGGGTTGCAAGCACCCCCTGCCGCTCCAGCTCGGCGTAGGCGCGGGCCACCGAGTTGGCGCCCACCTTCAGCTCCACGGCCAGCTGCCGCACCGTGGGCAGCGCCTCGCCCGCGTCCAGCAGCCCCGCGCCGATGGCGGAGCGGATCGTGCGGACGAGCTGCACCTCGGGCGGCGTGGGATCCGACGGATCGAAGTGGAACATCGGGATCGGGTGAGGGAAGTCCAACCACAGGTGTACATGCGCGTCCCCTGGCCTGTCAAGCAGAACCGCCGTCGGCCGCCCCCGGCCGATGCCGCTCCCGCATCGGCCGGAGACGCGTTCCCCCCGCGTCCCCGGCGGCGCGGGCGGAGGCTGCTCATCTCCCTCGCCGTCTTCTTCACCGTCGTCCTGCTCGCGTGGGTGCTGCGGGCGTGGATCCTCACCGGCGTGGGCCGCTTCCTGACCGTGCACGACCGGCTGGAGCGCGCGGACGCGATCTTCGTGTTTGGCGGAGATCCCGCCATCCGCCCGTTCGCCGCGGCCGAGCTCTACCGCCGCGGGTGGGCGCCGCGCGTGCTGGTGCCGGGGATGGAGACGGGGCGGCTGGCGGACATCGGGATGGTTCCGTCGCAGACGCAGCTCTTCACCGGCGTGCTGCGCCACGAGGGCGTTCCCGACTCCGTCGTGGCCGTGCTGGCGATGCCGGGCGGAACGACGAGCACGACCGACGACGTGGCCGTGCTGCGCGCGTGGCTGAAGCGGACGGGCGCGCGCCGGGTGATCGCCGTGACCACCGACTACCACACCCGCCGCGCGCGGTGGGCGCTCCGCCGCGGGCTGAAGGGAATGGACGTGCGGGTGATGATGGCCGGCGTCCCCGCCCGCGGCTTCGACGAGACCAGCTGGTGGCGCTCCGAGGCCGGGCTGGTGACGTACGTGAACGAGTACCTGAAGTTCGCGCGCTACGTGGTGGCGGGAGCCTGATCCCGAGCCGTCGGAACCGCAGGAAAAGATGGGGTCGCGGAGAGAAGCAGAGGAGCGGAGAGAGGTTCCTCCGTTACTCTGCTTCGCTGCGTGCTTCTTCGTTGGATGCGGCAGCCCGGCTACTTCCGCGGCGGATCGAGATCGACCAGGCGCGCCGTCACCTTGCCGCCGCCGATCTCCGCCAGGGCGACGGAGACGGGGTCGCGGAAGCGCTGGCGGCCGGCGCTGCCGGGGTTCACGGCCAGCGTGGCGCCCACCTGCTGGATGACCGGCCGGTGCGAGTGGCCGAAGACGGCGAGCGCGGCATCGGGATAGGCCGCGGCGACCCGCTCCGGCGTGGGCGAGCCGAGCTGCATCCCGTGCACGACCACGACGCGGGCGCCGCCGAGCTCGATCTCCGCCACCTCCGTCGTGCGCTTCCGCACGTCGAACCCGTCCACGTTCCCCCACACCGCGGTCACCGGCGCGATCGCCGCCAGCTCGTCGAGGATGCCGGGATCGCCGACGTCGCCCGCGTGGAGGATGTGCCCGACGCCCGCGAACACCTCGAAGACCTCGGCGCGCAGGAGGCCGTGCGTGTCGGAGATGATGCCGATCTTCATCGCTCCCCCACCAGCACCACCGCGCCCGGGCCGCGCATCTCCAGCCGTCCGCCGGACGAGAGGGTGGCGAGACCGCCCTCCATCTCCCCCCCGAAGCGCCCTTCCTCCGTTGCCAGATGGACATCCCACGCGGCACCGTCCGGCGCGCGCGTCTCCTCCCGCGAGGTGAGGTCGATGCTGACATCACCTTCGAACGCCGCGACCAGGAGGAGCGCGCTTCCGTCATCCCCCGTCCGCCGCAGGATGAGCGCGCCGTCCCCGACCGCGGCTGCGGCGAAGGACCGGCGGTCGCGGCGACGGAGGGCGGGGTGCGTGCGGCGGAGATGCAGGAGCGCGCGGTGCAGCGCCAGCATCCCCGTGTGCGGCATCCGGCCGCGCTCGTTCCAGTCCAGCTTGCTGCGCAGGAAGGTCTCCTCCGCCTGCGGGTCGGGGATGCGCTCGCGCACCGCGGGGTCGGCGAAGGCGGAGAACTTCCCGAACTCCTGCCGCCGCCCCTCCGTCACCCGCTTCCCCAGCTCCTCGGGATGGTCGGTGAAGTACTGGAACGGCGCGGAGGCGGCCCACTCCTGCCCCATCCACAGCATCGGCGTGTAGGGCGAGAGGAGGAGGACGGCGGCGGCGGCGCGCGTGGCGGCGAGCGGCGCGGCATCGTGCAGCCGGTCGCCCATGGCGCGGTTGCCCACCTGGTCGTGGTTCTGGATGCAGTGCACGAACGCCGTCGGCGGCAGCCCGTCCGCGGGTGTGCCGCGCGGCGTGCCGTGGTTGCGCGAGCGCTGGCCCTCGTACAGCCATCCCTTCCGCAGCGCGGTCGCCACCTCCTTCACCGTCCCGTCGTAGTCGGCGAAGTAGGCCTCGCGGTCGCCCGCGATCAGCCGGCGCACGGCGTGGTGGAAGTCGTCGGCCCACACGCCGGTGAACCCCCATCCCCCGTCCGCCCGCGGGGTGACCACGCGCCGCTCGTTGCGCTCGTCCTCGGCGATGAATTCGAAGCAGCGGCCGGGGGGAAGCGATTCGCGCACCCGCGTGACCATCTCCGCCAGCACGTGCACGGGGCTGTCGTCCACGATGGCGTGCGTGGCGTCCAGCCGCAGCCCGTCCACGTGGTACTCGTACGCCCAGTGCAGCGCGTTCTGGATCACGAACTCGCGCACCGGCGCGCTGCCGGGGCCGTCGAAGTTCACCGCGTCGCCCCACGGCGTCTTGTGGCGATCGGTGAAGTAGCGGCCGCTGGTAAAGGCGGGAAGGTAGTTCCCCTCGGGCCCCAGGTGGTTGTAGACCACGTCCAGGATCACCCCCAGCCCGCGCGCGTGCGCCGCGTCCACCAGCCGCCGCAGCCCCTCCGGCCCGCCGTAGCTGGCCTGCGGGGCGAACAGGTCCACCCCGTCGTACCCCCAGTTGCGCGCGCCGGGGAAGGAGGCCACGGGCATCAGCTCGATCGCCGTCACCCCCAGCTCCGCCAGATCGGCGAGCCGGGAGATGGCGGCGTCGAAGGTCCCCTCGGGGGTGAACGTCCCCACGTGCAGCTCGTAGATGACAAGATCTTCCGCCTCTACCCCCTGCCACCCCTCGTCCGTCCACGCGAACGCCGAGGGATCGACCACCTCGGACGGGTCGTGCACACCGCCGGGCTGCGCGCGCGAGGCGGGGTCGGGAAAGGCGTCGCCGCCGTCCAGGCGGTAGCGGTAGCGCGCGCCCGCGCCGGCGCCGCCCAGGGTGCACCCGAACCACCCGCCGTCCTCCGCCTCCAGCGGGTGCACGGCCTCCGCGTCCGGTCCGTAGAGGACGACATCGACGCGCTCGTGCCCCGGCGCCCAGACGCGGAATCCGGTTCCCGCATCGCTCACGTTGGCGCCGAACGGCAGGCGCCAGCGGGTGCCCTCTCCCATCAGCCCTCCCCCTGCATGGCCTGCAGCACCACCATCGAGCGTCCCTCCATGGTCAGCGACTCGCCGGGGGCGTAGCGGCGCGCCCCCTCCTCCATCTCCGGCTCGCCGGTGTCCAGCACCACCCGCCACCACTTCGCCCGTCCGAAGCCGGGGATGGTGAAGTCCATCGTCCCGCCGTCGGCGTTGAAGAGGAGGATGAAGTCGTCGTCGGTGATCTGCTCGCCGCGCTCGTTCCACTCCTCCATCGACCGCCCGCCCATCGCCATCCCGAAGCAGCGCACGAATCCGGCGTTCCACTCCTGGTCGGTCATCTCCTTGCCGTCGGGGCGGATCCAGGCCAGGTCCTTCACCTCGCTCCCGCGGATCTCGCGGCCGCGGAAGAACTTGCGGCGGCGGAAGGTGGGGTGGTCGCGGCGGATGCGGGCCACCTTGCGGGTGAACTCCAGCAGCGAGCGGTCGTCGTCGGACAGGTCCCAACCGGTCCAGGAGATCTCGTTGTCCTGGCAGTAGCCGTTGTTGTTGCCGAACTGCGTGCGCCCCAGCTCGTCGCCGCCGCAGATCATGGGCACCCCCTGCGACAGGAGGAGGGTGGCGATGAAGTTGCGCTTCTGCCGCTCGCGCTGGCGCAGGATGTCGGCGCGGTCGGTGGGGCCCTCCACGCCGAAGTTGTACGACAGGTTGTCGTCGCTCCCGTCGCGGTTCTCCTCGCCGTTGGCTTCGTTGTGCTTGTGGTTGTAGCTGACCAGGTCGTGCAGCGTGAACCCGTCGTGCGCGGTGATGAAGTTGATGCTGGCGTGCGGCCGCCGCCCGTCTTCCTCGTACAGGTCGCTGCTCCCGGTGAGCCGGTAGCCCAGCTCGCCCAGCGTGCCGGGGTCGCCCCGCCAGTACCCGCGCACGGTGTCGCGGTAGCGGCCGTTCCACTCCGCCCAGAGCACGGGAAAGTTGCCCACCTGGTATCCCCCCTCGCCCACGTCCCACGGCTCGGCGATCAGCTTCACCTGGCTGATGACCGGGTCCTGGTGGATGACGTCGAAGAAGGACGAGAGCCGGTCCACCTCGTGAAGCTCGCGCGCCAGCGTGGCCGCCAGGTCGAAGCGGAACCCGTCGACGTGCATCTCCTGGATCCAGTAGCGCAGGCTGTCCATCACCAGCTGCAGCGTCTGCGGGTGGCGCAGGTTCATGGAGTTGCCGGTGCCGGTGTAGTCCATGTACAGGCGCGGGTTGTCGCCCATCAGCCGGTAGTAGGTGGGGTTGTCGATCCCCTTGAACGACAGGGTGGGCCCCAGGTGGTTCCCCTCGGCGGTGTGGTTGTAGACCACGTCGAGGATGACCTCGATCCCCGCCTGGTGGAGGGTGCGCACCATCTCCTTGAACTCGCGCACCTGCTCGCCGTAGTCGCGGGCGCGGGCGTAGCGGCCGTCGGGGGAGAAGAAGTTCAGCGTGCTGTATCCCCAGTAGTTGCGCAGCCCCCGGTGGAGGAGAAAGGGCTCGTCGGCGATCTCGTGCACCGGCAGCAGCTCGATGGCGGTCACGCCGATGGACTTCAGGTGCTGCACGATCAGCGGGTGCCCCACGCCGCGGTAGGTGCCCCGCATCTCGGCGGGGATGCCGGGGTGGAGCTGCGTGAGCCCCTTCACGTGCGCCTCGTAGATCACCGTCTCGGCCCAGGGGATGTTGGGCGGCGCGTCGTCGCCCCAGTCGAACGCGTTGTCGACCACCACGCCCTTGGGCACGCCCCAGTCGTCGTGCTCGTCGTCCAGCACCCAGTCCTCGCCGGGCTGGTCGAACGGGTAGGCGTAGGGATGCGCCTCGAGCTGCACCGTTCCCGCCAGCGCGCGGGCGTAGGGGTCCACCAGGAGCTTGAAGGGGTTGCAGCGCTTTCCCCGCCCCACCTCGTACGGCCCGTTCACGCGGTAGCCGTAGAAGGTGCCCGGCCCGATCCCGGCCACGAACCCGTGCCACACGTACCCCGTGCGCTCGCGCAGCCGGAAGGTGCGCGTCGGCTCGCGGTCGTCGGGCCGCGCGTAGATGCAGAGCTCCACCTCCCACGCGAGCTCGGAGTACACGGCGAAGTTGGTTCCCTCGCCGTCCCACGTGGCGCCGAGGGGATACGGCTTCCCGGGCCACGCCGTGGCGGCGGACTCCAGGAAGCCCGGGACCTGAGGGTGCGACGGCTTTCTGCTGGTTCCGAAGGCTCCGAAATCCATCCGTGCGAGGGGCGAGAGGTGCGAAAGTGCGAAAGTGCGTGAGTGCGTGAGTGTGCGTCGGTCGCCGTGAGCCTCCGGCCTCGTGCCAGAGGTCTGCCGCCCCGGTTGCAGTTCTCCCCTCCCCCCGCGGAGCGGGCGGAGGGGCCGGGGGAGGGGGCCGGCTTGGCGGTCAGGATGCCGTCGCTCCGCGCCGAAGCCTCTTCTCGGGCCGAGGTCTCCCGATTCCCCCGTTCGGTTTGGGGGATGCGACGGCCGTGCGATCTGCCGCGCGGTGCGCCCGCTTCTTGCTCCCTCGCGCGGCGCCCGCGACCACCCGCGGGGCTAATCCACGGACGGAAATCCACGTGACGACACGCGAGAATACCGGGGGCCACGCCGCGCCTGCAAGCGCAGCCGGCCGCATCCCCCGCTCCACCTACCGGGTGCAGCTGAACCACGGCTTCACCTTCCGCCAGGCCGCCGAGGTCGTTCCCTACCTGCGCGAGCTGGGGATCGGCGACCTGTACGCGTCGCCGTACCTGCAGGCGCGCCCGGGAAGCGTGCACGGATACGACATCACCGACCACGCGTCGCTGAACGCGGAGATCGGGACGGACGAGGACCATGTGCGGCTGGCGGGCGTGCTGCGTGAGCATGGAATGGGCCACCTGCTCGACATCGTTCCCAACCACATGGGCATCGCCGGGCACACCAATCCGTGGTGGTGGGACGTGCTGGAAGGCGGCCCCGACTCGCCCCACGCGGCGTACTTCGACATCGACTGGGACCCGCGCCAGCCGGAGCTGGGCGGCAAGATCCTCCTCCCCATCCTGGGCGACCAGTACGGGTGCGTGCTGGAGCGCGGCGAGCTGAAGCTGGTGTACGCCGGCGGCCTGTTCCGCATCGAGTACTTCGAGAACCGCTTCCCGGTCGCCCCGGCCTCGACCGCGGCGGTGCTGCGCGAGGCGCTGGCGCGGCTGGACGGGGTGCTGGACGAGGAGCACCCCGACCGCATGGAGCTGGAGTCCATCGCCACCGCGCTGGAGCGCCTTCCCGCGCGGCGGCGCACCGACCGGCAGAGCGTGGTGGAGCGCCGCCGCGAGAAGATCGTCACCCAGCGCCGCCTTTCCGGCCTGTACGGCATGTCGGGCGACGTGGCGGTGGCGGTGGACCAGGCCGTGGCCGCCTTCAACGGCACGCCGGGGGATGCGGCCTCGTTCGACCGGCTGCACGAGCTGCTCGAGGCGCAGGCTTACCGGCTGGCTTTCTGGCGCGTGGCGGCCGAGGAGATCAACTACCGGCGCTTCTTCGACGTGAACGAGCTGGCCGGCGTGCGCGTCGAAGTCCCCCAGGTTTTCCAGGACACGCACCGCCTCATCCTCCGCCTGGTCCGCGAGGGAAAGGTCACGGGGCTGCGCATCGACCACCCCGACGGGCTGTTCCACCCGCGCGACTACCTGCGCGACCTGCAGGCCGAGACCGCGGGGGTCGATGCCCGCGAGCGCTTCTACGTGGTCGTGGAGAAGATCCTCACCGGCGACGAGAAGCTGCCCGAGGACTGGCCGGTGGCGGGAACGGTGGGATACGAGTTCCTGAACCGGGTGAACGGCATCTTCGTCGCCGGCGCCAACCTGCAGGCGATGGACGAGACCTACCGCCGCTTCACCGGCATCCGCGCCAGGTTCCGCGACCTGGTCTACGAGAAGAAGGCGCAGATCCTCCGCTTCGCGCTGGTCAGCGAGCTCACGGTGCTCACCACCATGCTGGACCGCATCAGCGAGAAGAACCGCCTGTACCGCGACTTCACCTGGGGGGCGCTGCGCGACGCGCTGCGCGAGGTGGTGGCCTGCTTCCCCGTCTACCGCACCTACATCGACGCCTTCGCGGGCGAGGTGAGCGACCGCGACCGGCGCTACGTGGACCAGGCGGTGCGGCTGGCCGGGCGCCGCAACCCCAGCGTCAGCGGGTCGATCTTCGACTTCGTGCGCGACGTGCTCCTGCTGCACTGGCCCGATTCGCTCACCGAGGACGACCGGCAGCAGCACGCGCGCTTCGTGATGAAGTTCCAGCAGCTCACCGGGCCGGTGATGGCCAAGGGGGTGGAAGACACGGCCTTCTACGTCTTCAACCGCCTGGTCTCGCTGAACGAGGTGGGGGGCGAGCCGGACCGCTTCGGGGTAAGCGTGGACGAGTTCCACGCCTTCATGGCGGAGCGCGCGGAGCGGTGGCCGGGCGCGCTCTCGGCCAGCAGCACGCACGACACCAAGCGCAGCGAGGACGTGCGCGCCCGCATCGACGTGCTGAGCGAGATCCCCGAGGCGTGGGGCCGGGCGGTGAACCGCTGGGCCGGGATGAACGCCGCGCACCGCCGCGACGAGGACGGCGAGCCCATCCCCGACCGCAACGACGAGTACCTCCTGTACCAGACGCTGGTCGGCGCGTGGCCGCTGGGGGAGATGGACGCGGAGGCGCACGGCGAGTTCATCTCGCGCATCCAGCAGTACATGGACAAGGCCACCCGCGAGGCCAAGGTCCACACCAGCTGGATCAACCCCAACGAGGCGTACGACGCGGGCCTGCGCGACTTCATCGCGGCGATCCTGCGGCGCGAGGGCGACAACCCCTTCCTGGCCGACCTGGCGGCGTTCCACCGGCCGATCGCGCGGCTGGGGATGGTGAACGCGCTGGCGCAGACGCTGGTGAAGCTCACCGCTCCCGGCGTTCCCGACGTCTACCAGGGGCAGGAGATCTGGGACCTGTCGCTGGTGGACCCCGACAACCGCCGCCCGGTGGACTACGCGCTCCGCCGCACCCTCCTCGCCGGCGTGCGCGAGCGGATGCGGGGGGATCGAGGCGCGCTCTGCCGCGAGCTGGTGGAGCGGTGGGAGGATGGGCGCATCAAGCTGTTCGTGACGCACGTGGCCCTCTGCGCCCGCGAGGACAACGCGGACGCCTTCACCGCGGGCGAGTACCTCCCGCTCGCCGTCACCGGCGCCAGGGCCGAGCACGCCGCCGCCTTCGCGCGCCGCGGCGGCGGCAGCACGCTGCTCACCATCGTCCCCCGCCTCGTCGCCACGCTCACCGGCGGCGACGTGCCCGGCGCCGAGGCGTGGGCCGACACGGCGGTGGCCGGCGACGAGACCCGCGGCCGCTGGCGCAACCTCTTCACCGGCGCCGAGATCGACGCGGGGAACGGTGGGCTGCCGCTGGCGGACGCGCTGGGCGATTTCCCCGTCGCGCTGCTGGAGAAGGTGGAGGGGTAGGCAAAACCGGATCAGAGCCCGAAATGAAGAATGAGGGCCGATTCCACCTGTCCCATCAACTCCGGCTCGACGATGATGTCCAGATAGCGCAAGACGGAACTGGGCTGATGCACGGTTGCCACCATCGTGGCGGCAAGCAACGTGTGCAACAGCGGCGGGTGCACATGGGCGAGTGCCGAGCTGGGCGAAATAATCACGTCGAGGGGCCGCGGTTCGCATTCGTCCGGGAGCAGGGGAACCACGGTCTGCTGGAATCCGGTGCGTGAGTACCGGGGCGCGGTTACCACGAGCGCGTACCGGACCTCCCATTCCTCGACGACTACCGGGACGAGTTCCACGAGGCGCCCTCGCCGGTTGGCACCGGGAACGTTGCGTTCACCAGTAACCCCAGTGCCCAGGCCGAGAGCTCGCCTCAGCGATTCGCGGACGAGGGGCATCTCGTCGATGATCACCCCCGCCGGCGCGCCGAGCGCATCGGCGGGGAACGTCACCAGGCGCGACGGATAGAGGTAGGTAGGGTAGACAAGGCCGGTGCCGCGATACGATGTCCCACCGGGTTCCACCAGAACGGCTTCCGCCCCATGCCGGGCGTCGGTCGTCCTCGTGCTTCCATACGCGAGGGTTGCGATCTCCGCCCCGGGTGGGCAGAGGCTCAGCAGCACGTGTGGACGATCGCCCTTGTTTGGCTCCTCCCCTCGTTCGGGTGGGAGGTAGAAGACCTGGCCGGGATGAGGCATCGGGACACCGCAGGCGGAAATGAAGCGCGGGCCAGAGAGGAGGTCACTGGCCCGCGGAGATTTCACTGCAGTCGGTCGCGTTACGGCTTCGGCTTCTTACGCTTGCGCACCAGTTCGCCCACGCCTTTGATGCCGGCGCGGAACGATTCGTCGAAGAACTTCTGGTCCTCGGATGGGAGCGGCGGGAGAACGCCGCTGCCGGGATCAGGCAGAGGCGTCCCGATCGTCCCAGCCACCTCGTCGACGTGCTTCATGGTACCTCCAGTGGAACTGGCTTCGCTCCCCGAACATCTCACATCCTGAACAGAGTGTCAAGACCGTGGGTGCAATCGATCACGACATTTCGCCGGGGCGCTTTGTCATCCATCTCTCAGTCCTTCTACTCCGTCGTCCCGTACGTGCCAACGATCAGCGGGGTGCCGCTGGGCTTCGGCAGGCCGCCCGCGGGCTCCTCGGTGACGGCGATGGCCTTCAGCTGGTCGCGGGGGAGCGGGTAGGTGGCCTGCACCACCGCGCCACCGTCGGGCGACGGCCTGAAGGTGCCCGCGCTCACCGGGCCCGCGGGGGTGATGAGCCAGAGCTGGTAGTCGCGCCCGGCCTTCAGCGCGGGCATGTCGTGCGCGAAGAAGGTCCAGCGCGCGGTGGCCGGGTCCCAGAACATCCGCCCGTTCGGCGCCCGCCGCTGGGTGGACGCCAGCTCGATCACCTGCACCCCCGCCCCGGAGAGCGACGCCAGCGTCGAGTCGCGCCGCGCCACCGACCGCACCAGCCGCGTGCGCTCGTCGTCGAGCGACGCATAGCGCTCGCTCAGCGCGTCGTAGCGTCCCTTCATCCGCGCGGCGTAGGCGCCCACGCCGATCAGCAGCAGCACCGCCGCCGCGGCCGCCAGCCATCCTCCCATCCCCCCCCGCCGCTCCCGCGCGCGGGCGATCGGGATCACGCCGCCGCGGTCGTCCGGCACCGATAGCGGCGGCGCGACGGCCTTCAGCGCCGGCCCGGTCGAAAACGCGTCCGGATTCGCGTCGTGTGCGCCGCCCGCGCGGTCGGCGGCGGCGCGGGCGACCAGGCGAGCGCGCAGGCGGGCGGAGCGATCCGCGTCCATCGGCGCCGGCGGGGCGGCGTGCGCGAGCGCGGCCGCCGCCTCGCGCAGCTCCTCCAGCTCGCTCCGGCACTCGGCGCAGTCCGCCAGGTGCGCGCGGACCGCTTCCGCCTCGTCGCCGTCCAGCGCGCCCAGCGCCTCGGCGGCCAGCGCGGTCCGCACGTCGTCGTGTCCCATCTCCGGGCTCATCGGGCGTCCTCCCTCAGCACCGCCAGCGCGTCCCGCAGCTTGGTCAGCGCCAGCCGTGCCCGCGTCTTCACCGTACCCAGGGGCTGCCCGGTGGCCTCCGCGATCTCCGTCTGGCTCATCCCCCGGAAATAGGCCAGCTCCACCGTCTGCCGCTGCTCGGGCGGCAGCCTGGCCACCGCGCTGGCGACCACGCGCCGCACCTCGTCCGCCTGCGCCGACTCCAGCGGCGAGGGCACGTCGCCGCTTCCGCCCGCCTCCACGTACGACGGCTCGGGAAGCTCTTCCCAGCGCTCCTCGCGCACGCGCCGGCGGCTGCGGATGCGGTCCAGCGCGCGGCTGCGGGCCATCATCACCAGCCAGGTGCTCAGCCCGCCGCGCCCTTCCTCGTAGCGCCCGGCCTGCCGCCACGCCTGCCAGAAGGTCTCCTCCAGCACCTCCTCGGCGTCGTCGGGATCGCCCACGATGCGGATGACCAGCGAGTGCAGGAGCGTGGCGTAGCGGTCGTGCAGCGCACCCAGCGCGGCCTCGTCTCCCGCGGCCATGCGCCGCACCAGCTCGCGGTCCGCCTGTGCCGGAACGAGCGTGTCGGGCACCGCCAAATCGTCGCTCCTTGTGGGATGATGCGCCGCGGGGCGCCGTGCGGGTTCCGGGCGCGCCAGGTGGGGCCGGGGAACCCCGCGGAATGTACCCGCCCGGGTGGCCGGCAACAACTGCATAAGGTTTGCCGCGAGATTTCCGGCAAGGACGGGCCCGCGCGCCGCGTGTGTCATGGAAGGAGGTACGAGCCCGGCGTTCGTGGTGGATGTATCTCCGGGGACTGCAGGAAGATGGGGTCCTGGACAGGGGACAGGGGACAGGGGACAGGGGATCATAGTTCCCGATCCTGTCGCAGCAAGGTCTCTCCTGAGTGTGGAGGCCTCCTCATCCCGCCGAGCCGTCGTTGGGGGTGTGGCGATCACGGCGAGTCGGGGGACACGGGCCTACGGCAGCCGCTTCGCCTCGTCGCCGGGGACGAAGAGGAGGCTGGTGCTGCGCCCGCCGTACGCGGCCTGGACCACGTTCACCTGGTCGTCGTAGACGGAGAACTGCATCCGGTTCAGCACGCGCGCGCCGCTCAGGCCGCCCGGCGTCTGCGCGCGCAGGCAGTACCAGAGCAGGTCGCCCGAGCGGCGAGTGCCGCACGGGACCAGCGCCGCGCGCCGCCCCGCGCGGTCCCACACGGCGATCGATGCCGCCAGGTACGCCTGCGCCGCGTCCGCGCCGGCGGGCGCGCGCACCGGCGCCACGCCGCGCGCGAAGTCGTCCGCGAACGCGCGCACCCAGATCGTCGCGCGCCCGGGCCCGGCGGTGATCTGCGTCAGCGTCGTGTGCAGCGGATGCATCCTCCCCGGCGCCGCGCCCATCGAGGCGAGGATCGCTATCCCTGCGCATGCCAACCGCGCGAACCGCGTCGTCATCATCCCCAGAATCCCTGCGGTTGAAGTCCGGCCTGAATCGATAGAAAGTTCCGCGCGCAGCCGGTCACCGGCGACTGAAGTCGCAGCAACAACTACGGGAAGCCTCGCAAACTGCGCGAGGCTGTTCGGCTCGTCGGCGGCTACGGCTCGTCCTTTCATCCTCCCCTGGACGCGCGCAGCGCGGAGACGACTCTGGATGACGCCTGGTCGTGCGTGCGGAAATGTACATGCGTCACGGGCCGCACTCTCGCACTCTCGCACTCTCGCACTCTCGCACTCTCGCACTCTCGCACTCTCGCACTCTCGCACTCTCGCACTCTCGCACTCTCGCACTCTCGCACTCTCGCACTCTCGCACTCTCGCACTTCACCACGGCTTGCGCTGGGCGGCCCAGACGGTGGCGACCACGGCCACCATCCCCGACACCATCACCACCCGCGCGCGGAGGGGCGACGCGGAAATGCGGGGGACGGGGGCCGCGCGGAACACCGCATCCATCGCCGCGAAGACGGCCGCCGCGGCGAGCAGGACGACGATCTGCCCCGCCTCGATGCCGACGTTGAAGCCCAGCAGCGGCACGGCGACGCGGTCCACGAACAGGTCGTGCAGGTAGTTGGCGAAGCCCGCGCCGTGCACCAGCCCGAACACCGCCGCGAACACCGGCCGGTAGCGCCCGCCCCACGGCGCCCGCGTGCGGTCGGTGACGGCCAGGTTCTCGGCGCAGGTCAGCACGATGGTGACGGGGATCAGGAACTCGATCAGCCGCGTGGGCAGCCGCACCGCACCGGTGACGGCCAGCGCCAGCGTCACCGAGTGGCCCGCGGTGAAGGCCGAGACCACCCAGAGCGCGTCGCGCCAGTCGCGGGCGTGGTAGACGGCGGCCAGCACCAGCAGGAACAGGATGTGGTCGAGTGCGTTGGCGCTCACGATGTGCCGGAACCCCACCTGGAAGTACGCCAGCAGCTCGGACATTCTCCCTCCTCAGCCGCGGATGGAGTCCAGCACCGCGCGCGCTGCCCGGACCTGCAGCGGATGGAACTCCGGCGCGATCGCCAGCGCATCCCGGAGATGGCGCTCCGCCGCGGCATCGTCGCCCAGCGCGTGCTCGATCATCCCCGCGTGGTAGAGGAGCTGCGCGTCGCGGGTGCCCAGCCGGAGCGCCTGCGCCATCGCGGCGCGCGCCTCGGCGTCGCGGCCCTGGCGGTGGCGCGCCCAGGCCAGCAGGTCCCATCCGTACACGTCGCGGCGGGCGCGGAGGTCGGCCTGCGCCTGCGCGGCCACCGCGTCGATGCGGCGGCCGCGGTCCAGCAGGAACAATCCCCAGCCGCGGTGCAGCGCCCTCGTCTGGCCGCGCACCGAGACCTCCATCACCCGCGCGTACTCCTCGCTTTTCGCGGTATCGCCGCTGGCCAGGGCGGCGTCGCTCATCACCGCCAGCGTGGCCGGGTCCAGCACCTGGCCGATGGCGCGCTCGCCCAGCGCCAGCGCCGCCGCCCACTCGCCGCGCGCGGCCGCCAGCTTCGCCATCTCGCCCAGCAGCCGGTAGTCCTCGGGGTGGATGGCGAGGCCGGCCCTGAACGCCGCCTCGGCCGCGTCCAGCCGGCCGTTGCGCAGCTCCAGGTCGCCCACGCGCATGCGGAACCACGCTACCTGCTCGGCCGGCAGGTCGCCGCGCGCGGCCGCGTCGTGCGCGGCCTGGTAGAGGAGGGTGCGCGCGTCGTTGGTGCGGCCCGTCATCTCCATCCACCGCGCCAGCCGCGGGGCGACGCCCAGGTTGCCGCGCTCGGAGAGGAGCGAGCCGAAGGTGGCGCGCGCGGCGTCGTAATCCCCCAGCTCCATCTGCAGCTCGCCCAGCAGCGAGCGGTACGATGCGCGCTCCGGCTCGCCGGCGACCAGCGAGTCCGCCACCGAGCGCGCCTCGGCGAACCGGTGCCGGGCCATCAGCGCGCCGGCCAGCGCCACGCGGGCGGCGGCGTTGCGCTCCCCCCGCGCGCCGAGCGAGGCGCGGGCGGCGGCCTCGGCGCGCAGGTAGCCGTCGTACTCGCCGGTTTCCCGCGCGCGCTGGAGATAGAGGCCCGCCAGCCGCGCCCGGTCCGCCGCGCCGAACGGGTCCTGCGCCACGCGCGCCTCGAAGAAGCGCACGTCGGCATCCCGCCGCGCCGCCTCGGCCGCGCGGACCTCCGCCGCCGCGCGCACCGCGTCGGCCGTGCGCCGCATCCGCGCCGCGTTCGCGTGGGCCATCGCCGAGCGCGCCGTCGCCGCCCCGCCGCCCGCGATCAGCATCACCCCGGCGATGACGGCGGCCGGTCTGCGCATCTTCATCTCCATCCCCCGTATGCGTGGTTCCCTCCGGGCCGGGGCACCCTGCGGCGCCCCGGCCCGCCCTCGGTCGATCAGCCGCGGACCGCGCCGGCCTTCACTTCCACCTGGTACGCCTGGAACTCGCACCGCGGGCTGGTGGGCAGGTAGATCACCTCCGGCCGCATCCGGTCCGCCGAAGGCTCGGCGAAGACCGACACGCCCCGGTAGCTCCCCACGCTCGCGACGTCCGATGCGCCCAGCACGCGCGGCAGCCCGTACTTCACGTAGCGGCGGCCGTTGAAGGTCACCGGCTCGCTGTTCACGAACCAGGTCTCACCCCCGGCGGCCATCCCGACGTTCACCGCGCAGGCGGCGGCCGGAGCCTCGGGCGGCGCCGGGGGCGGGGAAGGCGGCTGAGGCGGCGGGATCGTGCCCGGCCCCAGCGATGCGATAGGCGGCGGAGGCGGTGGAACCAGTGCCGGAAGCAGGTCGCCCAGCTGCAGCTTCAGCCCCAGCACCAGCCGCCCGGTGACCGTCGTGCGGTCGTCGGCGATGGGAACGACGCTGCCGCGGATGGCGGTCACCGGCCCCACCCACTCGTCGCCCACGTGCACGGGGGAATCATAGACGTGCGCCGCCAGCTCGCCGAAGAGCGCCAGCGAGCGGCCGAAGCGGAGCAGGTCCATCCCCACCCCGCCCGTCCCCTGCCCCACCGTGGCCAGCCTCGGCTCCAGCGGGAGGCAGGCGCCCAGCGCGAGCAGGCTCGCCTGGCAGGCGCGCCGGTTGGTTCCGGCCACGTTCACCGTCATCCCCCCGCCACCGGCGAACAGGTAGACCGAGCGCCACATCCCCGCGCCCTCGCGCATGGCAAAGGGGCGCAGCACCAGGTCCAGGTCGTAGAAGTACGTGTTCAGCACGTAGCGCTGGCGGTCGGTGGCGCCGTTGCCGAAGGCACCGCCGGTGTAGGGCAGCCGCATGGGCGTGTAGCTGCCGTGCGCGCGCACCCCGAACGCGGGCGAGAGCCAGAGCGTGGCCGTGGCGCCGAACACCGGCGCGTAGCCGGGGAGGAACCCCTGCGCGTCGCCGTTGTCCGCGCCCGTCTCGGTGCCGTCCAGCGTGATGGTGCGGGCGGAGAACCAGTCGCTGGTCACCGACCCGCCCGCGTAGATCCCCAGGTCGAAGCGGCCGGCGCGGAACCCTCCGCCGCCCCCCATCTCCTGCCCCCACGCGCCGCCGGCCGTGCCCGCCAGCAGCGCGGCCGCCGCGGCGGCGGTCCATTTGTGCTTCATCGCGTCCTCGCTCCCGGATCGGATGGAAGGGAACCGTGACCCTCCGCCCGCCCTCCCGGAGAGGACGGGGTAGGGGGGCATCGGGCCACGGCCCCTGTCTGCTTCTTGATCTACCGTACGACGCACTCACGCACTCACGCACTCACGCACTCACGCACTCACGCACTCACGCACTCACGCACTTCCGCACTTCCGCACTTCCGCACTTCCGCACTTCGATCAGTTCGGCGGCGCCAGATACGGAAACGCCGCCCCGTGCGCGTGGTCGTTCGCGTCCACGTTGTCGGTCACCAGCCCGGGGCTCACGTTGTTGTTGTTCCCCAGCGCGTTGCCGAAGATCACCGCCAGTCCCTTGTCCACCACGTCGTCGCCCTGGAGCTTGCGGCCGCCGTAGCCGTTGGCCGGGTCCAGCACGTAGGTCAGCCACCCCACGTTGGGCCCGTACGGCCCGCCGCCCACCTTGTCGGTGCGGACGACGAGCATGTCGGGCGTGAGCGCCGCGGCCACCGCGTTGGCGTAGGCCGGGTCGCGCCCGGCCACGCCGGTGATGAAGCGGGCGATGTCGTCGCGGAACTGCGCCACGTCCTCGCCGGGCTGGCTGGCGTTGAAGTGGCCGTGCTCGCGCTTCTCCACGAACACCTCGCTCACCAGCGGGTTGCCCAGCCGCTCCATCTGGTCGAAGGTCACGCTGGTGTTGCCGATGCGGATGGTGTCGTGCACGGTCACCGTGTCGGGCTTCTGTACCTCCACGATGCTGCGGGTGGCGTCGCCGGTGCAGGCGGCGGCAATCGCGGCCGCGGCGATCGCCGGCAGGGCCGCATGGATCATCCTCATGGTTCGTCTCCTTTGCGGTATGCGCGCGGTCAGCGGCTCACGGTGGCCCAGATTCCCACGTTGTTCCCGGCGCCCTTGATCAGCGCCTCCGGCAGCTCCACCACGATGGCCATGCCGTTGAAGGTGCGGAGGAAGTCCGCCGCGCACCCGTGCGTCTGGTCGAACTGCGCCTGCCCCGGGTTGGGCACGCCGCCGGTGCACTTCGGGCGGAAGGCGCTGGCCTCGGGCGCGGGCCCGATCTGCGACAGCGGCCCGCGCGAGGGGCGCCGGTCGGGGATGATGCGGAAGAACTGGTCGAGGTCGATGTAGAACGGGTCGTCGCGCGGCCCGGCGAAGAGCTGGACCAGGGTGTTCCCCGCGCCGGTGGTCAGCACGGTGTTGATGTTCCCCAGCAGGTCGGGCGTGGCCTTCGCGACGCGATTGAACTTGCCGGTGGTGGCAGGCGCCACGGGGCCGAACAGCGCCACCCGCTGGGCGCCGCCGCCCAGGTCGTCGAACTGGAACTGCAGCACCAGGTCTTCCACGGCGTCGCCGGTGTTGTCGATCTTGATCTGGTACAGCGCGTTGGCGTCGAAGCGCGCCGCCGCCGTCCCCGCCGGGGTGATGGGCGACTGCGTGGTCATCACCAGCACGATCCGGGTCTCGTCCGAGCCGGGGAAGGCGTACACGTCGTTGATGTCCAGCCGCGGGCTGAGCTCCACCTCGGGGGTGTCCTGGTGGTCCGAGCCCCACCCCTGGCGCACCGCCAGCACCCCGGCGCACACCGCCGCGAGCACGGGCACCGCGAGCCGGGCCCGCCGGAACCGTGGGATCCTCATACGTCCTCCGTTCTCCTGAGTCTGTGGACCGCGTGACCGCATGAGTGGGGAGTACGCACCGGACCGCCGGACCGGATCTCCCGGCGGAAGACGAAAGACATGTCTCGCGCAGAGAAGCGGAGGAGCGGAGGACTCTCTCCGCTGGCAATCACCTCTGCATTGCAAACGCACCGGGAGACGTCATCCTTGAGGCCGGCCACACCGTCTCTGCCCAGCACGAGTGGTTGCAGGCCGAAGGATCCATAGGCGAGGTCGCACGTGAGCTGCCGGATTGCACGATCGATCCCCCGAAGCCGGAGGAAGACTCGACGTGCTTCCTCGGCGGACGTGCTGGACGGGCTATGGATCCTTCGGCCTGCAACCACTTGCACGAAACAGGTTGTGGCGTGGTCGGCCTCAGGATGACGTCGGGGGGATGGGCGCAGGATCGGGAGATGAGGAGCACGAAAGCGGGCCGGGGAGCGATGTCCCCGGCCCGCCTTCTCGATCGATTTCGCCGCCGTGCTTACCGCGTCCCGTCATCCCCCGTGGCGTCGCCGGAGCACTCTTCCACGCCCGGCTCGGCGATGACGTAGCCGTAGCCCTGCGGCGCGCGGACCTCGTAGACCATGAAGTCCTTCTTCATCTCCCGGCCGCGCAGCTCGTACCGGCCCGGCTGCAGCGTCGCGAGCACCCGGTTGGGCAGCTTGCGCGTGGTGGTGTAGCCCACCGGGTACGGCCGTTCGAGCAGCGCGGCGGGGTGGGCGACGCGCAGGCACCCCGGCTTGCCGCACGCCGCCGCCAGCACCAGCGCCGCGGCGGCGGCGAGTCTCGGCGTCAATGCGGGACGGGGAGGAAGAAGAAGGCGATGCCGAGGATGGTGTACACCGCCAGCAGCTGCACCCCCTCCATCCAGTGGCTTTCGCCGTCCGCGGCCACGTACCCCATGATCAGCACCGAGACGGCGATCGCCATCACCTCCAGCCGCGTGAAGATCAGGTCCATCGGGCGCGGGGCCAGCGCGTAGCTCAGCAGGACGAGCACGGGGGCCACGAAGAGCGCCACCTGGATCGACGAGCCCACCGCGATGTTGATGGCGATGTCCATCTTGTTCTTCAGCGCCATGATCACCGCGGTCGAGTGCTCGGCCGCGTTGCCGATGATGGCCACGACGATGACGCCCACGAACACCTCGCTCCACCCCAGCGACTCGGCCGTCTCCGCCGCGGCGCCCACCAGGAACTCGGCCATGAACGCGATCCCCACCGTCGCCAGCAGCAGCGTCAGCACGGGGCGCCACATCGGCGGCGGGTGGTGGTCTTCCGGCTCGAAGTCCTCCTTCCCGATGTCGCCCACGTACAGGTGCCGGTGCGTCTTCAGCGTGAAGACCAGCGACAGCGCGTAGGTGACGATGAGGACGATCGCGATCTCCAGGCTGAGGTTGTGCTCCTGCTTGATCGCGGTGTTCCCCACGATCGCGTGGAACACGGCGGGAACGAGCAGGCCGACCGCGGAGAGGACGAGGAGCGTGGTTCCCGCCGCCGCCGCGGTGGCGTTGAACTTCTGCGTCTGGAAGCGGAGGCCGCCGGCCAGGGTGCTGAGCCCGAAGACCAGCAGGATGTTGCCGATGATGGAGCCGGTGATCGACGCCTTCACCAGGTCGAAGTACCCGGCCCGCAGCGCGATGATGGCGATGATGAGCTCGGCCGCGTTGCCGAAGGTGGCGTTCAGCAGGCCGCCCACGCCTTCGCCCATCTGCTCCGCCAGCGCCTCGGTGGCGTGGCCCATCATCCCGGCCAGCGGGATCACGGCCAGGCACGACAGGATGAAGATGAGCACGGGGTGCGCGTGCAGCGCGTACTCCGCCACGAACGCCACCGGCACGAACACCAGCAGGGTGTTCAGCCAGTTGCCGCCGAACAGGCGCTTGATCACTCTGGGTTTCCTCTGGGTTCAGGGGGGTGGGCCCCCGGACGTGTGGGAGGTGAGCAGATTACCCGCAGGAGGCGGCCGACGCAACGTCGCGCATCCCTGCGACGCGGGTGAGACGGGATAGCTGGGCGAGGCTTGCGCTTCGGCCGCACCCTGCCCGCCTTGCGACACTACCCGCCGCATCAGCCGGTTGCGTCGCGGGATGCGAGGTGTCAGCGCTCCACCGGGATGCATGACAGCAGTCCCGAAGGGGCTTGGTGCTGTTGTTGCCCCCGAATTCCATTCGGGGTGAGCGGAGGCACCAACAGCATCGAAGGGGCCCCGGATCCCTCCGGCGCCCCTTCGATTTTCCATCTGCCGGGTGCGCCCGTCAGCAGGCGCTTGCCCCGGTCACGTTCGCGCCTCCGGCTCCTACCGCGCCGCGACGGTGAAGTTGATCGTGCCGCGCATCACGTGGCCGTCGTGGGCCATGGTGCGCCAGGCCAGCGCGTAGCGGCCGGGCGTCAGGCGCCCGCGCGTGTTCGCCGCCACCGACGGGTTCTCGCCGCGCGGATGGTGGGCGCTGAGCGCGGTCAGCGGTACCTGCCGGCCGTTGGCGCCGGTGAGGTGCAGCGAGGTGACGCGCAGCTCCGGCGCCTCGGTGAACCACAGCTCGATGTGGCACGGCCCGGGGGGCAGCGCCGCGTCCTCGGCCGGGGTGGACCGCACCAGCCGCAGGTGGAACGCCGCCTCGGCCTCGGCGCGCGTCGCCAGCGGACGCGCCGCCACGGCGCCCGCCGCGATCACCGCCGCCGCCACGAACATCGAGATCCTTCGCACACCACGCATCATCTTCACGCTCTCCTTCGCAGGTTCATCTCCGCCGTCCGGCATCTTCCATCTCTCACGACCCGCCGTCGCCGGCCGCATCGGCCTCGGACAATCCGGCCGCCGCGAGCGCCGCCGGAAGATCGCCGTAGCGCTCCATCTCCGCCACCCTGCCCGCTTCGACGCGGAAGCGGGTGGCGACGTCCGCCTCGCCCTTCACCGCGCCCGTCTCCGCGTCGCGCCACACGCCGTGCTGCGCGACGACGACGCAGTCGCCGTGGACGTACACCGCGCGGGTGGCGAAGGTGGCGCCGGCGTGGGCCAGCCAGGCGCGCAGCACGGCGTGCCCCCGCGCCGTCCCCCGCGGCCCGACGATCGCCACGTCGGGAGAGGTCACCACCACCGCGGCGTCGGCATCGCCCGCGTTCACGGCGGTGATCCACGCGTGCACCGTATCGACGGTTGAAGACGTCATCGCCCTGAGTGGTGTTAAGAGAGCGGCGTCACCACGCCGTCGCGGATGGTCCAGCGCGGCAGCCCGCCGCCGTGGATCTGCACGTCCGTCTCCTTGGGCGAGGTCAGGATCACCTGCCCCGAGCCGGACTGGTCGATCCACTCGATGATGCGCCGCGAGCGCCCGGGGTCCAGCTCCGCGAACACGTCGTCCAGCAGGATCACGCTTTCGCGGCCGCGGGTGGCGCGGATCGTCTCGGCCTCCACCATCCGCAGCGCGATGGCGGCCGTGCGCTGCTGCCCGCCCGAGCCGTAGGTGCGCAGGTCCAGCGCCTGCCCGTCGCCGCCGGTGGTGGTGAAGCGCAGGTCGTCGCGGTGCGGTCCGGCCAGCGTCATCCCCCGCGCCGCCTCGCGGTCGGCCACGCGCTCCAGCTGGTCGCGGAAGGCGCGCGCGACGTCATCGGCCGGCGGGGTGGCCTCGGGGAGGTCGACGGAGGGGACGAAGGAGACGAAGCCCGGCTGCCCGCCCGCCACCCGCGCGTAGTGCTCGGCGAAGCCGGCCGCGCGCTCCGCCACCCACCGCGCCCGCGCCGCCAGCACGCGGCTCCCGGCGGCGACGAGCGAGTCGTCGAACGCCTGCACCAGCGCGCGCTGCGCGTTCTGCCGCAGCAGGGTGTTGCGCTGGAAGAGCGCATGGCGATAGCGCTGCAGCGCCGGGAGATACCCGGGCTCCGCGAGCGAAAGGACGATGTCCAGGAAGCGCCGTCGCTCCCCCGGCCCGCCGGCGACGAGCTCAACATCCGAGGGCGAGAAGATGACCGCGCCGACCAGGCCCAGCGCGTCGCCCAGCCGCTCGGGCTCGGCGCCGTTCACCGTCACCTTCTTCTTCCGCCGCCGCCGCTCGAACGCCGCGGCGATGGTGCGGTCGGTGCCGCCGGGGTCGCGCAGCGTGCCCTCCACGCGGAACACCTCCTCGCCGAAGCGCACCAGCTGCTCGTCGGGCGCGCCGCGGAAGGAGCGGAAGATCTCCAGGTAGTAGACGGCCTCGAGCAGGTTCGTCTTCCCCTGCCCGTTGTCGCCGATGATGGCCACGCCCTCGGGCGGGATCTCCACCACCTGCTCGGAGAAGTTGCGCCAGTTCCGGAGGTGGAGGCGGGAGAGATACACGGGAGAGGTCGGGAAGATGAAGGAAAGTCCTGAGTGCCAAGTCCTAAGTCCCAAGTGGAAGACGCAGGATGACGTCGTCCGCATCCGTTCCACTTAGGACCTGGGACTCAGGACTCAGGACTTCGGTTTCCACTCCTTCATGCCGCAGCAGCCACCGCTTCGTATCCAGCTCCTTCCCCTCCCCGTCCGCTCCCGAGTACCCGCCGATGCCGTCGACGGCGACCACGCGATGGCAAGGGATGACGATGGGGATGGGATTGTGGCGGTTTGCCTGCCCGATGGCCTGCATCCCCTTCGGCTGGCCGACCTGGGCGGCGATGTCACGGTAGGTTCGTGTCTCACCGAAGGGAATCGCCCGGAGCGCGCTCCAGACACGCTCCCGGAACTCGGTTCCCTTCGGCGCGAGCGGCAGGTCGAAATCGCGCCGCGTGCCGGCGAAGTACTCGCGCAGCTGCTCGGCGATGCGCCACCCCAGCGCGTCGTCGCGCGTCGGCTCGACCCGCGTCCCCGCCGGGGGATGCGCGCCTTGCGGCCAGTAGTGGATCGCCGTCACCGCCGCGCCGTCGTGCTCCACCATCAGCGGCCCCACGGGCGACGGCAGGAGAAGGCGATGGACGGCGCGGGACGGCTGGAGGCGCGGCTTCATGGGCAGAATCTCACGGTCGAAGACGACGTACGAGAGCAGCCCCGCATCAACCACTCTCGCACTTTCGCACTCTCGCACTTTCGCACCTGTCGGCGCCTCAGCGGCCGGTGAACTCCGCCTTCCGCTTCTCCAGGAACGCCTGCATCCCCTCGCGCATGTCGCTGGTCGCCGCCAGCAGGCCGAAGAGGTTGCTCTCCAGCGCCAGCCCGTCGTCCACCGACATCTCCATCCCCCGCGTGGCGCACTCGATCGCCAGCCCCACGGCGATGGGGCCGTTGGCGAGGATGGTGGAGAGCGTCTTCCGCGCGGTATCCATCAGTTCCGCCTGCGGGACGACCCTGTTCGCCAGGCCGATGCGGTACGCCTCGTCGGCCTTGATGAACTGCGCGGTCAGCATCAGCTCCAGCGCGCGCCCCTTCCCCACGATGCGCGGCAGGCGCAGGGTGCCACCGTAGCCGGGGATGATGCCGAGCTTCACTTCGGGGAGGCCGAACTGCGCGTTCTCGCTGGCGATGCGGAGGTGGCAGGCCAGCGCCAGCTCGCACCCGCCGCCCAGCGCGAACCCGTTCACCGCGGCGATCACCGGCTTGCGCGACAGCTCGATGCGGCGGAACACCTGCTGCCCCAGCCGGCTCACCTCGATCCCGTCCACCGGGCCCATCTTCGACAGCTCGGCGATGTCGGCGCCGGCCACGAACGCCTTCTCGCCCACGCCGGTCAGGATCACGCCGCCCACGTCGTCGCGCCCGGCGATCTCCTCGAACGCCTGGCCCAGCTCGCGGATGGTCTGCTCGTTCAGCGCGTTCAGCTTGTCCGGCCGGTTCACCGACAGCACGGCGATCCGGTCCTGCACCTCGAGCGTCAGGTTGCTGTATTCGGGCATGGTCGTAAGCGTCTTCGGAGCGGTGGAATCCCGGGAATCGAGCGGCGACAACCTAGCGGCCGCACAAAGGTGGGGCAACGATGGCGGAATACAAGCGCGACACGTTCGGGCCCTTGTATGTCACCGCGAAAGCGTACAGATTAGCGGCGTCCAGCACGTTCCCTCATCCCAATGCCAAGCCGAGAATGGAGGGGGAGAGATGCCCAGTAGTCGTGAACACTTCGAGCGAGCGCGAGAGATCATCGAGAAGTACCGCCCCGATCCCGTCAAGACGGAGGCGTTGCGCAAGAAGACGCTGCTGGCGCTGCTCACGGTGAACGACATCTACGTGCCGAACGCCGAGCAGCTGGACAGCGCCGCGCTCCGGCAGGTGCTCGACGCGGCGACGGGAGCGACGTCGGAGATGCATCCGAACGGCCGCTGATCGGCTGAGAGTCGAGAGCTCGCGTGCACAACAAGCAGAGCCGCGGAGGAGATGATCATCCTCCGCGGCTCTGCGTGTCTGCGTGAACCTGCCGTTCGTCCCTTACCGCGGCGCCGTCACGCGGCCACGGCGCCCGCCAGCCCGGCGGCGGCCAGCGCCTCGCGCACCTTCGGCAGCTCCTTCGCGCGGAGCGGCTTCACCGGGGAGCGCGGCGCGCCGCCGTGCATCCCCAGCTCGTCCAGCGCGGCCTTGATCCCCGCGTTCCCCAGCTCGGCCACGACCGCGCGGTGCAGCGGCGCCAGCCGCTCCTGCAGCCGCCCCGCCTCCGCGAAGCGCTCCTCGGCGAAGGCGCGGCAGAGCGCGGCGCACTCGTGCGGCGCCAGCAGCGCGATTGCCAGGATGCCGCCGACGGCGCCCGCCTCCAGCGCGCCGTACAGCACCGCGCCGCTCCCCGCCAGCACCTGCGCGTTCGCGCCGCACGCGTCGACGAGCGTCGCCGTCGCCTTCAGGTCGCCGTGCGAGTCCTTGATGCCCATGATGTTGGGATGCCGCGCCAGCTCGCCCACCAGCCCCGCGGGAAGCTCCACCGTGCTGAAGCGCGGCGGCACCTGGTACAGGATGACGGGGATGGGCGACGCGTCCGCGACCGCGGTGTAGTGGTCGCGCAGCGCCTCGGGCGTCATCGCCGGGCGGAAGTACGCGGGCGGCTGCACCAGCACCGCGTCGGCCCCCGCCTCGGCCACGGACTGCGTGACGCGGATGGTGGCGCGGGTGGATTCGGCGCCGGTGCCGGCCAGCAGCAGGCGCCCGCCGTCGATCACGTCGCGGCTGGCGGCGGTCAGGCGCGCCTTCTCGTCCTCGTCCAGCAGCGGCCCCTCGCCGGTGGAGCCGAACAGCACCACGCCGGCCAGCGGCGCCTCCAGCCAGCGGCGCAGGTTGGCGCGCATCGAGACCACGTCCGCGTCGCCGGTGACGGGGTCGAACGGGGTGGTGGCGGGCGCGAAAACTCCTCGCAGGTCCATCGTCGTCACTTCACGGAAGATGGGGAGATCGGGATCGCGCCCAATCTACCCCGCCGCCCATCGCCCCGACAGCGCCACACACAGACGCACGGAGACAACGAGGCGAGACGACCCGCATCGTCCCGCCTCCTTTGATCCACCGGCCAATCCACCGGCTGATTGCGCTGCTACGCGGCGGTGAGCGCGGGCGATTCGCTGTGCAGCGGGAGGGTGACGAGGAAGGTGGTGCCCTCGCCGGGGGTGGAGTCCACGTCCATCCGCCCGCCGTGCCCCTCCACGATCTCGCGGCAGATGGCCAGCCCCAGCCCCATCCCCTTTCCCTTGGTGGAGACGAAGGGCTGGAAGATGCGCTGCAGGTCGTCCGGGGCGATGCCCGGGCCGTTGTCGGTCACGCGCACCTCGGCGTTCCCCGCCAGCCGCTCCACCGAGACCTCCACGCGCGGCGGCTTCTCCTGCCCCTCCATGGCCTCGCGGGCGTTCCGCACCAGGTTCTCGAACACCTGGCGCAGGTAGTACGCGTCGCCGTTCACCGTGGCCTCGCCGATGCGGCGCGAGTCCACCGCCAGTCCGGTCTCGGCGCTCTCGCGCGCCTCCACGTCGGCCACCTGCCGCACCAGGTCGTCCAGCCGCACCGGCCGGCGGTTCAGCGTGCGCCGCGAGCCGCTGGCGTACACCGACAGCTCGTCCAGCATGGCCACCAGGCGCTGGCTCTCGCCCACGATGGCCTCGCACACCTCGCGGCGCTGGTGCTGCTCGCTCACGATGCGCTCGTCCTGCAGGATGTCGGCGTGCAGGACGATGGTCTGCAGCGGGTTCTTGATCTGGTGCAGGATGCGCGCGGTGGCGGTGCCGATGGCGGCCAGCTTCTCCTCTTCCGCGCGGCGGCGGTCGCTGCGCCGGAGGAGCGTGATGATGACCGCCGTGGTGAACACCACGACGCTCAGGATCACCAGGATCCCCACGATGAACAGCACCTTCGTGGGGGCGCCGGAGGGAGCCCCCTGCGCGGCTTGGAGCAGCATGGAGCGAGGGGAGATGGAAGGGGATCGGGGCCGCGCAGGGTGGGGTGCGCGGCCGGGGTCAGTCGTCGCCGGTGTGGTCTTCGGTGCGCGACACGGAGAAGGCGATCACCTCGCCCGCCTCGTCGCCGTCGGGCACCACCGTTTCCACGATGATGCGGCGCACCACGTGGCGCGGGTCGTCCAGGCTGACCTCGAAGTCCAGCCCCAGCTCCGGGGCGGCCACGTGCGTGCGCACGCGGCGGCCGGGCTCCTGCTCCGGCGGCTCGGGGTTGCGCACCAGCGTTTTGGTGGACTGGCGCCCCGAATCCAGCCCCCGCGTCACCTTCACCTGCCTGAACCAGTCCGGCTGGTAGCCGATGATGTACGTGCGCCCGCGCTGGTCCTCTCCCCGCCCTTCCCGGTTGTGGCGTGCCATGGGTCTCTCCTCCGGCTCGCTCGAGGGGTGCCCGTACGGCGGCGTAATTCGGAAATGTCCCGCGTGGAGGGGTTCTTTGTCAAGGAGCGGACCGCCGCGCCGGAGCGCCCGCCTGCCGCGCTTCGCGCGCGCGTAACCGCATGGGAATTCTGCGCTTTTCCGTCCACCGGGCGTGCGCGGGCCCGCATCCCCTCTGCCGCGCGCCGCCCCATCCCTGTCTCATCCTGGGGCACGCGCGCATCACGGGAGCCTCCATCCGGCATCGCGCGGACGGGAGCTCCCGCATCCCGGCCACCGCGTGGTGACGCGGAGAATCACCGGTCCCGCATCCCCCGACGTCCTCGCATCTCCATCTACCGCAGATCCCGCGACGCTCACGCCGCGGATGCGTCGGGCGCCGGCTGGTCGCGCCCCGCCAGCGTCAGGTACGTCACCAGCAGCGTGGCGAAGAGCGCGGCCAGCGACAGCTTCACCGCGTTCGGCAGGTGCGAGGGGGAGATGAAGCCTTCGATGATGCCGGCGATCACCAACATCAGCAGCGTGCCCATGAACAGCTGCACCGATTCGCGCCCGCGCTCCACCAGCGCCCGGCCGCGCGTCTGGCGGCCGGGAAGGAGGATGGCCGAGGCCAGCAGCAGCCCCGCCCCGCCCGCGATGCAGATGGCGGTCAGCTCGAACACGCCGTGCGGGAGGATGAAGGCCCAGAGGTGCAGGTTCTGGTGGTAGTTGGCGAAGATCCCGGCCACCACGCCCAGCGGAATGCCGTTGAAGACCAGCGCCAGCACCGTTCCCACCCCCGCCAGCATCCCCCCGGCGTACGCCTTGATGGTGACCACGATGTTGTTGACCATGATCTCGCTGGACATGATCACCATCCCGCCCTGCTCCTCGGCGTTCACGTACCCCTTCCCCTGCGCGCGGCGCTCGGCAGCCAGCTCGGCGCGGGCCATCATCTGCGGCGGCATCAGGTCGCGTCCCACCGCCGGGTCGCGCCGCACCGCCGCGAAGGTGAAGAGCGCGGGAAGGTAGAAGAGCGCGCTGGCTACGGCGATGGGCACCCGGTGGCGCCGCACCAGCACCGCGAAGCCGCCCGTCACGAAGCGGCGCACGCCCGCCCACCCCTGCGACGGCGCGCGGTAGAGCAGGTTGTGCCCCGCGCCCACGGCGCGCTCCAGCGCGAACAGCAGCTCCGGCGAGCCGCCGTAGGTGCGCGCCCGCGCCAGGTCCGCCGAGAGCTCGCGGTACATCGCCGCGAAGCGCGACACCCGCGCCTCGCCCATGGCCGCCAGCCCGCCGCGGCGCGCCTCCTCCAGCATCCGCCCGTACGCGTCCCACGCCGGGCGCTGGCGGCGGAAGAGCGCGGTCGCCTGCCCCGACCCCGCGCGCCCGCCGGCGCCCGACGCGCGGCGGCGCAGCCCTTCCTCCTCGTACAGCATTCCCAGGTAGTGGTCCACCGGCATCTGCGCCTGGCGCGGGTCGTTCCCCAGCCGGTGCGCCAGCCGCTGCATCAGCGTGCCCGCCAGCCGCGCGCGCACGGGGTACTCCAGCGAGGCGCGCCGCTCCACGTACATCGACAGCGCGGCGAACTCCTGCTCGGCCAGCCGCGGCGGCCCCAGCGCCGGGGCGTTGCGCGGCACGTGCTCCTCGGGAATGGGCTGCCCGGAGCGGTCGCGCACCACCACCGTTCCCGCGGCGATGTCGCCCAGGCGCTTGGTGCGGGGATGCAGCATCATCGACAGTCCCGCCACGCCGCAGCTGATCACGGGCTGCAGGTCCACGATGCGCAGCAGGTTGCGCAGCACCGCGGCCTGCACGCCCAGCGGGTAGCCGCCGTCCTGCACCACGCGGATGCGCATCACCTTCTTCCCCGGCGTCTGGCCGTCGCGGAAGCACTCGAAGAACATCGAGTAGCCGAACGCCACCACCAGCTGGACGATCAGCAGCCCGCCGAAGAGCACGGCCACGCCCGTCTCGCCCGCCATGGCCACCGCGGGGAGCATGTACATGCTGACGATGAAGAGGATGATCCAGAACACCAGCAGGATCAGCCAGTCGATCAGCCGGGCCAGGAAGCGCGAGCCCATGTCCGCCAGCTCGTAGCCCACCGAAACGTGCTCGGGCGTCTCGATGTCCACCTGGCGGTCGTTCAGCACGTACGCCGCTGCGGCCTGTGCCATGGCTGTTTTTCGGGGGTGATGCGGAAGAAGGTGCTGCCGGAGACGGGGCCGCGCCGCGGCGGACGCGGAGGAAACGAATCTAATCGCCCCCCGCGGGCCCTGCGAGTGTGCGCGCCGCCGCCCGGACGATGAACCCGGCGGCGAGCACGGCGATGCCGACCCCCATCGTCCGCGGCGGGATGGACGCGGCCAGCAGCGCGCAGGCGGCCAGCCCCACGGCGGGGACGGCGTCCGGGTACAGCCTGCCTTCGCGCGGCATCCGCAGCGCGGCCAGGTTCGCCAGCGCGTAGTAGAGCAGGATGGCGAAGCTCGCCGCCGGCGCGATGGCGCGCAGGGTTCCGAACGCCGCCGCCAGCGCCGCGCCCGCGCCCACCAGCACCACCGCGCGCCGCGGCGCCCCGCTTCGCGCGTCCACCTTCGCCAGCGGCCGCGGCAGGTCTCCCCGCCGCGCCATCGCGAACACCATCCGGCTCAAACCCAGCAGCTGGGAGAGGAGGACGCCCAGCATGGCGCACACCGCGCCCGCGGAGACGATCACCTCCAGCTCCGGCATCCCCATCGCCCGCGCGGCCTCGGCCAGCGGCGCGTCCGTGCGCGCCAGCACCTCCGCCCCCACCGACCCCACCGCCGCCGCCGTCACCAGCAGGTAGAGAACGGAGACGCCCGCGACGGTGATCAGGATCGCGCGGGGGATGGTGCGCCGCGGCTCGCGCACCTCCTCGCCCAGCGTGGCCACGCGCGCGTAGCCCGTGTACGCGAAGAACAGCAGCGCCGCCGCCCGGAGCACCCCGCCCGCGCCCGACGGCGGCATCAGGGGATGGAGATGCGAGGCGTCGAAGCGCGCCACCCCCACCGCGCTGAACGCCAGCAGCACCGCGGTGGCGACGGCGACGATCCCCAGGTTCACCGCGCTGGACTTGCGGATCCCCAACGCATTCACGGCGGTGAAGAGGACGACGGCGACGACCGCCACCGCGCGCCCGGGAAGCCCCGGCGCGATCCGCTCCAGGTACGCGGCGATCGCCAGCCCCACGGTCCCTGCCGCGGCCGTCTTGCTCGCCAGGAACATCCACCCGGCCGCGAACCCGGCCCACGGGTGCAGCACGCGGTAGCCGTACTCGTACGTCCCCCCGGCCTGCGGATACGACGCCGCCAGCTCGGCCGAGCTCAGCGCGTTGGCGGTCGCCGCCACCCCCGCCAGCGGCAGCGCGAGCAGCACCGCCGGCCCTGCGACGCCGGCCGCGATCCCCGTGACCGCGAAGATCCCCGCGCCCACGATGGCGCCGAAGCCGATCCCCACCGCGTCGCTCAGCCCCAGCTCGCGCCGCAGCCCGGGCGCCTTGTCCCGCTCCCCCTCTGCCATAGCTTACCCGCTCCCGTGAGTCGTGCCGCGCCCCAATCTCGCACCGCGGCGGCCACTCTCGCACCTTCGCACTTTCGGCCCGAAGTCGATGACGCTGCCGTTCGAAGAATCCCCCGGCGTCCACCGCGTGGACCTGAACTGGGCCGGGCACCCCGGCCAGGTCGCCGCGTACCTGGTGGACGGCGGGGACGCCCTCGCCGTCGTGGAGAGCGGCCCGACGAGCACCCTCCCCGCCGTGCTCGGCGCCGTCCGCGCGCTGGGCCGCGCGCCGGAGGAGATCACGCACGTACTGGTGACGCACGTGCACCTGGACCACGCGGGCGGCGCCGGCACCCTCCTGCGCCACGCGCCCCGCGCGAAGGTGCACGTCCACCCGCGCGGCGCCAGGCACCTGGCCGATCCGTCCCGCCTCCTGGCCAGCGCGGCGATGCTGTACGGCGGGGAGATGGACCGGCTGTGGGGGGAGATGGCTCCCGTTCCCGCGGACCGTCTCGTCGTCCTGGAAGATGGGGACGAGGTGCGGATCGGCACCCGGCGCCTGCGCGCGGTCGACACGCCGGGGCACGCCTGGCACCACCACGCGTACCACGATTCCGACGCGCGCCTCGTCTTCACCGGCGACGTCGGGGGGATCCGGCTGCGGCACGCGCCGTACGTCTGCGCGCCCACCCCGCCGCCGGACATCGACCTGGACGCCTGGCAGGAAAGCCTGCGCCGCCTCCGCGCGCTGGATGCGGCGATGCTGCTGCCGACGCACTTCGGCGGCATCTCCGACCCCGGGTGGCACCTGGACGACCTCGCCGCGCGTCTCCGTGGCTGGGCCGCGTGGACAGAGGAGCAGGCCCGCGCGGGTGCGGATTCCGCCGGCATGGCCGCCGCCCTCCGCGACCGCGCCACCGCCGACATCGTCGCCGCCACGGGGAGCGAGGAGATGGCGCGCGCCTACGAGACCGCCGTCCCCTACCCCATGATGGCCGCCGGCCTGGAGCGCTGGTGGAAGAAGGCGCGCGCGGCCAGCCGGTAAGCGCCGGAGAACAGTGGAGATGCGACGGCGTGAAGCGCGCGGAAACAGCCGGTGTGGAGACCTCCCGCGCTACGGCTGGCGAACATCCGGCCGGGGGAAATTTGAGAGATTCACGGGGAAGTGGGACGCGGATGCTCGTTTCAATGCCTTGCGGCAGGCGGAAGCGGCCTATCTCCGGAAGCACCGGCTTGCCTCTGCCGGTGCCGGAATTCGCCGCAACTCATTTCGCCTCGGCGGCAGCGGCTGGCGGCGTGAGGAAACAGGAGTAATGGAAATTTAGTTCTGGTAATGAGATGCGGACCGGGTGCGCCGAAATCAGGGTAGACAAGCACGTTCCCACGAACGTATAGTTATGCACTGGCATAGCTGATTTATACCTCCGTGCTCCCGCAGCGTGCTCACGCGCGCGGGAGTACGAAACCTGCAGTACGCATGCGTGGACAGCCGGTGCTCGGGGCGTGCGCGCAAGTGCTTGACAGGTGCGGGGGCGGTCCTCAACTTGGGGCGCCGCACAAGCTCGCGGCACGCTTTCCCGCCAGATCTCCGGGAACGACCGCCCCTCCGTCACGCCTCTCTGCCGGCGCGTGGCGGAGTTTCGATCTAACGTTCGATACGGGCGCGGCGTGGACGGAGCTCCGGCGGGGCTGCGGAGCGGGTCAGAATCGGAAGCGGACGAGCGTTTCAGGGGCGGAACCGGCGGAGCCGGGCCGCCGCGCCCGCGCGGGGCGTCACCAGCAGTCAACACACCGGGGGATACGGCATGTTCAACAAGCTGGACCGGAAGAAGAAGAGCTTCTGGTCGCCATGGAGCATCGGGGCCGCCCTCCTCGTCGAGGCGGGGATCGCGCTCCTGATCATGCGCTCGGGGATGAGCGGACCGCTCAACAAGAAGAGCGACGAGCTGGTCGACTACGTGGAGGTCGAGCAGAACAAGCCCAAGGCTCCCGAGCCGCCGCCTCCGCCCCCGCCGCCTCCGCCGCCCGAGACGCCCGACGCGCCTCCCCCGGTGGCCAAGGGCTTCCAGGAGCTGGTGCCGCCCGTGGAGCCGCCCCGGGAGATCCCCAAGGTCGACCCCAACCAGGTGGCGGTGAACGCCAACGACTTCTCGGGCGTGGGCAAGGCCGGCGGCTCCGCCACCGGCTCGGAGAACGGCGTGCAGCAGTCCACCGAGCAGCGCACCGCGGCCCCCGACGAGGGGACGTACGAGCTCTCGGCGGTGGAGGAGCAGCCCTCGCTCTCCAACAGCTCCGAGGTGCAGCGGCAGCTGGCGCGCAACTACCCGCCCCTGCTGCGCGACGCCGGCGTGATCGGCACGGTGACCCTGCGCATGCGCGTGCTGGAAGACGGCCACGTGGACCCCGAGAGCATCTCGGTGGAGAACACCACCCACGACGCGTTCGCCGACGCGGCCAAGCGGGTGGTCGAAAAGATGCGGTTCCGGCCCGCCAAGGTGGGCGGCCACCCGGTGAAGGTATGGGTCACGCTTCCCGTGACCTTCCAGCTCCAGACCTGACGGGCGGAGCGCTTGGCACCCCCGCCGGCCGCGGACGCGGCCCGGCGGGGATCATTCGGCGGAGGCGGGCGCCGCAGGGCGCCGGCCGGCCGGCAACCCCTTGAGGATCGCGCGGACGAGCGCAAAGGAGACCAAAGCAATGGATTTCGCCAAGATCTGGCACAACACCGGCCTGTTCAACAGGGGGATCGTGATCTTCCTGGCGCTCATGAGCGTGGTGTCGCTTTCCGTGGCCGTGACCAAGTGGATCCGGTTCCGCAAGATGGCGCGCGCCACCCGTGCGTTCGCCCCGGTGTTCTCGCAGGCGCTGGAAAACGACAACATCCCCGAGGCGCTGGCCGCCGCCGACCAGTACCCCGGCAGCCACGTGGCCCGCGTGCTGGGCGAGTCGCTGCGCGAGGTGGCCCCGCTGCTCGAGGATCCGCGCGCCGCGGGCGCCGCGATCGTCTCCTGCGAGCGGTCGGTGGAGCGTGAGCAGATCCTGCTGGCCAACGACCTGAAGAGCGGGATGGGGCTGCTGGCCACCATCGGCGCCACCGCGCCCTTCGTGGGGCTGCTGGGCACCACGCTCGGCATCGTGCGCTCGTTCATGGGCATGGGCGAGACCGGCGCCGGCCTCGAGGCGGTGTCGGCCGGTATCGCCGAGGCGCTGATCGCCACGGCCATCGGCCTGGTGGCGGCCATCCCGGCGGTGTGGCTGTACAACTACTTCACCGCGCGCCTCGACACGCTGTTCTCGGAGCTGGCCTACGCCGGCCGCGAGATGATCGACTGGATGATGACGCGCCAGGCCCGCCGCGAGCTGGCCGGCGGCGGCAACCCCACCTTCCACCACGGGGACTGACCCCATGGCCGGAGGAGGACACCTCGGCGGAGCCGCCAGCTTCGGCGGCTCTCCCCTGCCGAAGGTTGCCGGGATGGAGTCGGACGTGAACGCCGACATCAACGTCACGCCCATGATCGACGTGATGCTGGTGCTGCTGATCATCTTCATGATCACGGTGCCGTCGCTGGCGGGGTACACGGCCATCCTCCCCAAGGCGAAGACCGCCGCTCCCGAGAAGGAGAAGCGCGTCACGCTGGGCATCGACCGCCAGGGGAACTTCTACATCGAAGGGAAGCAGACCAAGAAGGTGGCGCCCGACCAGCTTTCCGAGCAGCTGAAGCAGGCGTACGCCTCGCGTCCCGACGATCACGTGCTGTACATGAAGGCCGACAACCAGGCCGGCTACGACAAGGTGCTGACCGCCATCGACGCGGCCCGGATCGCGGGGGTCCGCCGCATCGGCGCCATCACCGAGCTGCCCCAGGCCAAGGCCAAGGAATAAGGAGACTGCCCGATGGCAATGGGAGTTGGCGGGAACAAGGGCGGTCCGGCGTCGGACATCAACGTGACGCCCATGATCGACGTGCTGCTGGTGCTGCTCATCATCTTCATGGTGGTGCAGCAGGGGCTGCAGCGCGGCGTGGCCATGCAGGTGCCGCCGCCCAAGGACAAGGACGAGGTGGCGCAGAAGTCCAACCCCGAGGACCAGATCGTGCTCGAGGTGAACCCCGGGCCGGCGTACGCCATCAACCGGCAGCCGGTGGCCTACGACGCGCTGGAGTCCACGCTGCGCGACCTGTACGCGCAGCGGCCGCGCAAGATCATCTTCGTGAAGGGCGCGGAGAACATGACCTACGGCGACATCGTGCATGCGGTGGACGCCAGCCGCGCCGCCGGCGTGGAGATCGTGGGTCTCGTGCCACGCCCCGAGGTGGGCCCCACGGCTCCGGCCGCCGCACCCGCGGCTCCCTGAGCGCCTGACGCGGCTCCATCCGGTCCAGCGCCGGCCGTCCCCTCACGGGGCGGCCGGCGCTTTTTTCGTCACAGGGGACAGGGGATAGGGGATAGGGAGGCCGGCGCGGCAGAAACGCCGGGGCTGGCGCGTTTCCCCGGAAAGGCGGCAGGCGGGAACCGCGGACGATGGAGGCGCGCATGCGGGGCACCCTTCCGGCGGCGAGCTTCGAGGTCGCGGCTGAGATCAACGTCACGCCGATGATCGACGTGATGCTGGTGCTGCTCATCATCTTCATGGTCGTCACGCCGGCGATGTCCATCGCTGCGCTTCCCCGGGCCCGCCACACCGAGTACCAGCGCGACAGGCACCCCACCCTGCTCGTGGACGCGCGCGGCGCCTTCGCCATCGACTTCGCGGGGCGGACGGAGCGGGTGGCGCCGGGGCGGCTGCGGGCGCGGCTGGCGGAGATCTACGCCCGCACGCCCGAGGATCACGTCATCTACCTGAAGGCGGACCGCGACGTAGGGTACGGGAGCGTGCTGACGGCGCTGGACGCGGCCCGGGCGGCGGGGGTGCGCCGGGTCGCGGCGATCACCGAGATGCCGCGGCGCGACGAGCGCCGCTGAGAGCGTCACCATCCACCGGAAAGCGGGAGGCGCGCATGGGCATGGCCGCGGCGAAGCGGGGCGGAGCGGTGGCGGAGATCAACGTGACGCCGATGATCGACGTGCTGCTGGTGCTGCTGATCATCTTCATGGTGGTGCAGCAGGGGCTGCGGCGCGGGATGGCGGTGCAGGTCCCGCCGCCGAAGACCGACCCGGCCGCCCCGAGCCGGCCGGACGGCCAGATCGTGCTGGAGGTGCTCCCCGGCGGCCGCTACGCCATCAACACGCAGCCGGTGGGCGCGGAGGGGCTGCAGAGCGCGGTGGAGCGGACCTTCGCCGGGCGGCCGCGGAAGGTGCTGTTCGTGAAGGGCGGCGAGAACCTGACCTACGGCGACGTGGTGACGGCGGTGGACGCGACGCGCGCCGCCGGCGTGGAGGTGATCGGGCTGGTGCCGCGCGCCGGAAGCTGAGCGGAACGCGGGCCGGGGCGAGGCGTCCGGGGCCGGCTGCGCGGCTGCGATGCGCAGACGGCCTCCTCCCCCGGCCCAGCGCTGCTTGGCGAGGCGAGCATCCGTGCGGGACGAGGAAGTCCAGGACGGTGCTGGTCGAAAGTGCGGTGGCCGGCCGCAGCATCGCGCCCTCTCCGGCCGGCCGAGGCCGTCCACCTCTCCCGTACCGGGAGAGGTAGCTCGACGAGATGGGTGCGGGTCCGAGGCATTGTGCCCGCCCGGCTCGCACGGATGCTGGAGAGCCACCCTCTCCCGGGACGGGAGAGGGTCGCGCCCTCCGGCGGGGGGTGAGGGCGGCGCGAGGTTGCGGACGCGCAGCCCGGTTTGGCGCCTCGGCGCCAAACACGCCCAAACCGCCCGTCGTCCCTTCCCGAAGAGCGTAAGACCTTGCGGGACAGCGGGTCCGGCGGCATACTACCCGCCCGGTTTGTGGGGGCCGCCGCTCCGTGAGCCTCACGGGGCGGCGGCCTTCGTTTCCGGGTGCGCCCGCGCCCGCTCCGCCCCCACCGGCTACCCGCTCACACGATGCTGAAGCTCTTCCGCCGCGTCTCGCTGACCCAGTGGATCCTGATCGGCATGGCCACCGGCGTGCTGCTCGGCTTCCTCTTCCCCGTGGGGAACGGGGGGTTCGAGGCCACGTCGCTGAAGCCGCTGTCGACCATCTTCCTGCGGATGATCAAGTCGATCATCGTGCCGATCATCTTCAGCACGCTGGTGATCGGGATCGCGGGGCACGGCGACGACATGAAGCGCGTGGGCCGCCTGGCGCTGAAGTCGCTCATCTACTTCGAGCTGGTGACCACCGTCGCGCTGTTCATCGGGCTGGGCGCGGTGAACCTAGTGAAGCCGGGCGTGGGCGTGCAGCTGCAGGCGCCCGCCACCACCGGCGCGGAGCTGGCGGCCAAGGGGCACGACCTGACGCTGGGCTCGTTCCTGGAGCACCTGGTGCCGCAGAGCTTTGCCGAGGCGGCGGTGCACAACGAGGTGCTGCAGATCGTCTTCTGGTCGGTGCTGTTCGCGGTGGCGCTGTCGCAGGTGCGCGGGCGGCCCAAGGAGCTGATGATCGGCTTCTGCGAGGCGCTGGCGGAGATCATGTTCAAGTTCACCGCCATCATCATGCGCTTCGCGCCCATCGGCATCGGCGCGGCCATCGGGGTGACGGTGAGCCACAGCGGGCTGGGCGTGCTGGTGAACCTGGGGAAGCTGATCCTGACGCTGTACGGCGCGCTGGTGGTCTTCATCCTCTGCGTCCTCCTTCCCATCGCCCTCGCCGCGCGGGTGCCGATCCGCAAGTTCCTGCAGGCGGTGCGGCAGCCGGCGCTGATCGCGTTCTCGACCACCTCGAGCGAGGCGGCGCTGCCGCGGGCCATGCAGGCGATGGAGGGGATCGGGGTGCCGCGGCGGATCGTGGCGTTCGTGATGCCCACCGGATACTCGTTCAACCTGGACGGTACCACGCTGTACCTGGCGCTGGCGTCGATCTTCGTGGCGCAGGCGGCCGGGCACCCGCTGACGTTCTGGCACCAGCTCACGATGATGCTGACGCTGATGATCACCTCCAAGGGCGTCGCCGCAGTGCCGCGCGCCTCGCTGGTGATCCTCTCGGGCACCCTGGCGACCTTCGGGCTGCCGCTGGAGGGCGTGGCCGTGATCCTGGGCGTCGACGAGCTGATGGACATGGCGCGGACCACGGTGAACCTGGTGGGCAACTGCCTGGCGACGGTGGTGATGGCGCGCTGGGAGGGCGAGTTCGACCCGAACGCCCCCGTGATCCCACCGGAGGAGTCGCCCCGCCAGCTGGGCGTGGAGCAGGAGCCCGGCGTGGGCCGCATCCCCGACCACCGCCCCATCGCCGGCGACATGGACCCGGCGTCGGCGGACTGACGCGGGCCGGGCGAATCGATCGAACGAGAAGGGCGAGACCTGGGTGTCTCGCCCTTTTTCGTGCTCGCACGGGCATCGCTGGATCTCACGCGGGAGACGCGGAGGCGCGGAGAACGGCGGTTTTCCCCGCGTCTCCGCGTCTCCGCGTGAGATGCATCTTTCGCCGAATCCTTGATCGGAAACGCGAATCCGTTGCGCGAGGGCTCGCGGGGCGCATAGTTTCGCGGCGTCCCAGCAACACACCGGGCCCGCCACGGGTATCCAGGGGGTCCCCTCCCCCGCCGCCCCCTTCTCCATCCAGCCCATGAACGCACTGTTCCGCAGGAAGCCCATCAGCGAGATCCGCGACGAGCACGTGGACCCGCAGACGGAGGTGGAGCACGGTCTGCGGCGCTCCCTGGGCGTCTGGCAGCTCACCGCGCTGGGGATCGGCGCCATCATCGGCGCGGGGATCTTCTCGGGCGCGGGCACGGCCGTGTCGGGCGGGCCCAACCACCCCGGCGCCGGACCCGGGCTGGTGGTGTCGTACGTGCTGGTGGCCATCGCCTGCGGCTTCGCGGCGCTGTGCTACGCCGAGTTCGCGTCGCTGATCCCGCAGGCCGGGAGCGCCTACACCTACGCGTACGCCACGCTGGGCGAGCTGATCGCCTGGATCATCGGGTGGGACCTGATCATCGAGTACGCGGTGGGGAACATCGCCGTGGCGGTGAGCTGGTCGGCGTACTTCACCACGCTGCTCTCGGGGTTCGGCATCCACATGCCGTCGTGGCTGGCCACCGACCCGCGGACGGCGTTCCAGGGGTTCACGGCAGTACACGCGGCGACGCCGAGCACGGATCCGACGATGATCGAGGCCGCGCATGCGTGGACCACGGCGCCGCACATCCTGGGCTTTCCCGTGATCATCAACCTGCCGGCGGTGCTGATCGTGGCGCTGATCACCTGGATCCTGGTCATCGGCATCCGCGAGAGCGCGTGGGCCAACACGGTGATGGTGATCCTGAAGCTGGCGATCCTCTTCTTCTTCATCGCCATGGGCTCGTTCTGGGTGAAGCCGGCCAACTGGCACCCGTTCATGCCCAACGGCTGGAACGGCGTGTTCGCGGGCGCGGCGCTCATCTTCTTCGCCTACATCGGCTTCGACGCGGTGTCGACGGCGGCCGAGGAGGCCAAGGACCCGCAGCGCGACATGCCGAAGGCGATGATCCTGTCGCTGATCGCCACCTCCATCATCTACATCGTGGTGACGCTGGTGATGACCGGTCTGGTGCCGTGGAACTCGCACGGCAGCGCCGACCCGCTGGCGGCGGCGTTCACCGAGCGCGGCTACAACTGGGCGGCGGGGATCATCTCCTTCGGCGCCGTGATCGCCATGGCTTCGGTGCTGCTGGTGTTCCAGATGGGGCAGCCGCGCATCTTCTTCTCCATGGCGCGCGACGGGCTGCTGCCGCCGTTCGCCGCGAAGCTGCACCCCAAGTACCGCACGCCGCACGTGACGACCATCCTGACGGGCGCGTTCGTGGCCTTCTTCGCGGCGTTCGCGAACATCAACGAGGTGATCGAGCTCACCAACATCGGCACCCTGTTCGCCTTCGTGCTGGTGGCGGTCGGGGTGATGGCGCTGCGCCTGCGCGAGCCGGAGCGCCACCGGCCGTTCCGCACGCCGGCGGTGTGGTTCGTGGCCCCGGCGGCGATCCTGTCGTGCGGCTTCCTGATGTACCAGCTGCCGCTGATCACCTGGAAGCGCTTCGTGATCTGGCTGGTCGTGGGGCTGGTGTTCTACTTCCTGTACGGCTACTGGAAGAGCAACCTGCGCGACCGCCCCGCAGCGGGGAGCTGAGCGCCACCGGCAGTCGTCTCCCGCATCCGACGGCGGCGCTCCTTTCGCGAGGGGCGCCGCCTTTTTGCGCTCCCTCCGCGCCTCGGGAACAGCAATCTCACGCGGAGACGCGGAGACGCAGAGAACTCAGCACATGCTGTGAGTTCTCCGTGTCTCCGCGTCTCCGCGTGAGCGTCTTTCTTTCAGCAGATAGACTTTGGCGTCAGGGCGTGCAGCAGGTGCCGTTGATGGTCGGGCACGTCCTGCAGGTGGGATACGCGCCGGAGATGACGTGCGCCTGCAACGCGTCCTTGGACTCGGTTTCGAACGTCGTTACCGCGAGCTCCTCCAGGGCCAGCCTGATCCGCTTCTCCATCGTCCTCTTCTCGTTTCTGGGGTAGATGCGTGCACGTCGGGAGCGCTCCCATCGTAGCACGCACGGAAGCGGAAAAGAAGTGATTCGATCTGGAGACGGAGTCCGCGCCGCGCCTCCGGCAACGGCAATCTCACGCGGAGACGCGGAGGAGACCGCTCATGCACCTCCGCGTCTCCGCGTCTCCGCGTGAGGCCTTTTTTTCATGGGAGGTGACGATCGCGCCCATGTCTGCAATGTCGTGCATGTGAACGACGCAATGGTTTACGTCGTCAACACACTCCCCGCTCTCCCTCCCCTTATGATCTTCCCGTGTTCCACGTGCACTTCCCGACCCTCTCCTGCCCTGCCGTCAAGGTGGACGGCGTTCCCGGCGTGAGCGGCAAAAACTTTGACGATGTATACACCTGATCCTCATTTTTGACATCACGTAAACTTCCGTCTGGCATCGGCTTGCAAAGTGATACGGAGTTGCCGCGCCCTGTGGGTTGCTTCGGAAATTATTCGGTATTACTCTTGCTTCAGACGCGCGTCATTGAGGCCGCCGCTGGAACAGGTAACGATACCGAGACGCCACCGTGAGCACAGCCGCAGCCCGGGACCTGAGCCAGCTTCGCGTGGAGCTGGAAAAGCGCTTCGGCACCGCCATCCGCCCGCTTCCCGGGCTGGAGGGGGCGCCGGAGCGCGCGGGGTTCCGCACGGGGGTGCGCGCGCTGGACCAGCTCCTTCCCGCCGGCGTTCCCCGCGGCGCGGCCACGCTGTGGAGCGGCCAGGGGACATCGGGGCGCACCGCCGCCGTGCGCGCGCTGGTGGAGACGGCCACGCGCGAGACCCTCGTCGCCCTGGTCGATGCCACGCACACGCTGGACCCCGCGGCGTGGTGCGGCCCGGACGGGCACTCCGCGCCGGGGCTGTGGGTGGCCCGTCCCCCCACGGCGGACCGGGAGATGGAAGGCGCGTGGGTGGCCGAGCAGCTGGTGCGCACCGGCGCCTTCGGGCTCGTGGTCCTCGACGGCCCCGCGCCCGACCCCACCGAGGCGCACCGCCTCCGCGCGCTGGCGCGGGAGACGGACACGGCGCTGCTGGTGTCGACGGAGGACGAAAACCCCGGGTGGCGCGCCGACGTGCGGCTGGAGTTCCGCCGCGCGGGCGAGGGCACGGGGCTGCGCACGGGCGGGCGCTTCCGCCGGCGCTCGGGGGTGCGGATGGCCCGGTCCGCGAGCGCGCGCACGGGGGAACGCGAGGTGGAGCTTGTCCACGAACCGACGAATCGCCTGCATACGGCTTCCCGCGCCGCCGACCGGCGAGCCGGCGCCCGGCGCTGAGGCGCGCGCCGCGCTGGCCGGCGCCCTGCTGCGCGCCGCCCCGCGCGTGACCCCCGTGCGCGAGCACCCGCGCGCGCTGTGGGCCGACGCGTGCGGGATGGAGCGCCGCGGCGGCGACGTGGCGGTGGCGCGCGCGCTCCTGGCCGCCGCGCGCCGCGCCGGCTTCGACGCGCGTGTGGGGATCGCCTCCACCTGCATCGCCGCGGCGGCGGCCACCCGCGAGCGGGGGACGGACTACCGCGTGGTCCCCGCCGGCGCCGACGCGCGCTATCTCCGCCGCCGCTCGCTGGCCCTCCTTCCCATCCCCGCCGACCTGCGCGAGACGCTGGGGCTGCTGGGCGTGGCCACCTGCGGCCATCTCGCGGAATTGTCGCCGTCCGACGTGGAGCTGCGCTTCGGCTCGGCCGGGCTGGCGGCGTGGCGGCTGGCCGGCGCCGTCGACCCGCGCTGGCCCTTCCGCCCGGCGGATCCCGAGATCCCCGCGGCGGAAGCCGAGTTCGAGCCGGCGATCGAATCCACCGAGCCGCTGCGCTTCGTCCTTCCCGGGCTGATCGACGCGGTCTGCCGGCAGCTGGACGAGCGCCAGCGCATTCCCGCGCGGCTCCGGCTGGTGCTGACCGTCGACGGCGCGACCCGCACCGAGGACGCGCGCGAGGTGCGCCCTGCGCGCCCCACGGCCGAGGCGCGGGTGCTGGCCGACCTCTGCCGCCGCGCCGCCGAGGAGCCGCCGGCGGGCGGGCCCATCGCCGCCATCCGGCTCGAGGCGGTCGGCGACGCGGCGCCGCGGGCCGACCAGCTGGACGCCTTCCGCGCGCCGGCGCCCGACCCCGGCGCGCTGCACGCCGCGCTCCTCTCCGTGTTCGCGCGCTGGGGCGAGGGGGCGCTGAGCGGCGCGGTGCGCCACGGGGCGCATCTCCCCGGCGAGCACGCGGCGTGGGACGCGCGCGGAAGCGGCGGGATCGCGGCCTTCACCACCGCCCATCCCCCCGGGTCCGATCTCCCCGTCCCCGACCTCCCCCAGCTGGGGCGCGGGTGCCTGGACCTGTGCCTGCGGCGCCTTCCCGAGCCCCGCGCGATCCGCGTCCGCGAGGGCCCCGAGCGGCGCCCGCTGGGAGTGGATCTCCAAGCCGTGGACGGAGGCCGACTTGGGCTTTTCGCGGGGTCTGTCAAGGGGAGTTTTCCACCGGGTCTGTGGAAAACTCGCTGCGAGGGGCCGGAGCGGATTTCGGGGGGATGGTGGAGCGGCGGAACCGCGCGGGAATACTGGCGGGTCGAGTCGCCCGACGGGTGGCTGGGGCTGCTCTTCCGCGACGCGGCATCGGGGGGGTGGTATCTGGAGGGGTGGTACGACTGATACCAACCCGATGCACTTCAGCGGCACGGCGCAATGGGCGCGGATTTCGGCTAAATGGCGATGGAATCAGGGACTTACGCGGAGCTGCACTGTCACAGCGCGTTTTCGCTGGGTGACGGCGCGTCCACGCCCGAGTCGCTGGCCGCCCGCGCCGCCGAGCTCGGCTACCGGGCGCTGGCGCTGACCGACCACGACGATCTGGGCGGCGCCGTGCGCTTCCACAAGGCGTGCGAAAGCTCTGGAATTTTTCCGATTTCGGGAGCGGAAATCACGCTGCGGGACGGCTCCCACGCCACCCTTCTTGTGGAAAACCCCGATGGCTGGGGGAACCTGTGCACCCTGCTCACTAGCGGGCGGATGGACAGCCCCCGCGGCGCCCCGGGAATCTCCTTCGACGACCTCGCTTCGCACGCTGCCGGAATCATCGCGCTGACCGGCTGCCCGCGCGGCCGCATCCCCCGGCTGCTGGCGGCGGAGCGGTGGGACGAAGCGCGCGCGGAGGCGGGCCGCTGGCGCGACGCCTTCGGAGACCGGCTCTATCTCGAGCTCTGGGACCACCGCACCCACGCCGAGGCCGCGCTCGGTGCCGACCTGCTGGACCTGGCGCGGGAGATGGAGATCCCGTGGACGGTGACGCACGACGTGCACTACGCCACCCCCGACGCGCGCGCGGTGCACGACGCGCTCACCTGCGTCACCCAGCAGCTGACGCTGGAGCAGGCGCACCGCCGCGGGGCCCTGCGCGCGTCCGCCGAATGGTGCCTGCAGAAGCCGGAGGAGATGGCGCGGCGGTGGCGCGCGGAGCCGGGCGGCGTCCGCCGCACCCTGGAGATCGCCGAGCGCTGCCAGGGGTTCCGCCTCGCGAAGGTGGGCCCCGTCCACCCCGCCTTCCCGCTCCCCTCGCAGTGGTCCAGCGCGGACGCGTACCTGGAGCGCCTCTCCCGCGTGGGACTGGCCGAGCGCCTCCCCGACGCGTCGGACGCGCACCGGCGGCAGCTGGAGCACGAGCTGCGCACCATCCGCACGCTGGGGCTGGCCGACCACTTCCTGGTCTGCTGGGACATCTGCCGCTTCGCGCGCGACCAGGGCATCCTCTGCCAGGGACGCGGATCGGCGGCCAACTCCATCGTCTGCTACGCCCTGCGGGTGACGGCGGTCGATCCGGTGGCCCACTCGCTCCTCTTCGAGCGCTTCCTTTCGCTGGAGCGCCCGGAGCCGCCCGACATCGACATCGACTTCGCCGCGATGGACGCCCGCGAGCGCGTGCTCCAGTACGTCTACGAGAAGTACGGGCGCGCGCACGCGGCGATGGTGTGCACGCACGTGGAGTATCGCGGGCGATCGGCGATCCGCGACGCCATGCGCGTCCTCGGCTTCCCCGCCACGCAGGCGGACTGGCTGGCGAAGCGGGTGGACGGATACACCTCCGCGAAGACCGCGGCGGAGTGGCTGGAGATGTCGGAGGGGAAGGCGCTGCAGGCGATCGGCCTCGATCCGGCGGAGCCGCGGGCGCGCGCCCTCGTCCGCATCGTCGCGGGGCTGGACGGCCTCCCGCGCCACCGGGGGATCCACAGCGGCGGCTTCGTCATCTCCGCGAAGCCGCTGTCGTCCGTCGTGCCCATCGAGCCCGCGTCGATGAGCGCGCGCACGGTGATCCAGTGGGACAAGGACGACTGCGCGGACGCCGGTCTGCCGAAATTCGATCTTCTCGGGCTGGGGATGCTGCGCCTGCTGGGCGAGTGCGTGCAGCTGATCCGCCGCTGGCGCGGGGTGGAGATCGACATCGGGCGGCTGCCGCTGGACGACCCCGCGGTGTACCGCCAGATCGGCGCGGCCGACACCATCGGGCTGTTCCAGATCGAGAGCCGCGCGCAGGCCAACTTCCTCCCGAGGCTCCGCCCCACCTGCTTCTACGACGTGGTGATCAGCGTGGGCGCCATCCGCCCGGGGCCCATGCTGGGCGGGCAGGTGAAGGAGATGCTGGCGCGGCGGCGCGGCAGGGTGCCGACCGAGTATCCGCACCCCGACCTGGAGCCGGTGCTGGCGCGGACGCACGGGCTGGCGCTGTTCCAGGAGCAGCTGATGCGCTGCGCCATCGTGGTCAGCGGCTGCAGCCCGGGCGAGGCCGACGCGCTGCGCCGGGCGATGAGCCGGAAGCGCTCTTCGGCCGAGATGCTGAAGGCCACGGAGCGCATCCGCGCGGGGATGGCGGAGCGCGGCGTGTCGAGCGAGGCGGCGGAGAAGGTGCTCGGCTGGCTGGAGGCGTGCGCCAGCTACACCTTCCCCGAGAGCCACGCCATCTCCTTTGCGCTGCTGGCGTACGCGAGCGCGTGGCTGCGGCTGTACTACCCGGCCGAGTACCTGTGCGCGATCCTGAACGCCCAGCCGATGGGCTTCTACCCCGTCTCCACGCTGATCCACGACGCGAAGGCGCACGGAGTGGTGGTGATGCCGGTGGATCTGGCGCGGAGCGGGTGGGATTGCTCGCTGGAGGAGATGTGCGAAAGTGCGAGAGTACGAGAGTGCGAGAGTGAACCGAAGTGCGGAAGTGAACCACAGTGCGGGAGTGCGGAAGTGCGGGAGTGCGCGGGCCCGGAGCGCGAACGGGCGCCGGCCCGCGCCGATGGCGATCACTCTCGCACTCTCGCACCTTCGCACTCTCGCACGTCCCCGCCCGCCGTGCGCATCGGGCTGAGATACGTCCGCGGCCTCGGCTCCGTGACCGGCGCGCGGCTGAAGGCGGAGCTGGAGCGCGGGGCGTTCGCCTCGGCGGCGGACGTGGTGACGCGCTTCGACAGCGAGCCGGGGCTGCGCGCGCTGGCGGCGGCGGGGGCGTTCCGCACCTGGATTCCCGAGGGGCCGCGGCAGGCGCTGTGGACGGTGCTGGGCGAGCTGCGCGCGCGGCGCAGCGGCGGGCCGCTGGCGCCCGCGCGGGTGGCGTTCGAGGAGCGCATCCCCGCGCTGGCGCCCAGCGAGCGCACGCTGATGGCGCACCACACCACCGGCTTCGACCTGGACGGCCACCCCATGCGCCACCTGCGCCCGTGGCTGGAGACGATGGAGGTGCGCACCCTGGCCGAGCTGCGCGACGACCCGCGCCTGGCCCACGGCGAGCGCGTGACCACCGCCGGCGTGGTGATCGTCCGCCAGCGCCCGGGGACCGCCAAGGGCTTCGTGTTCGTGGGGCTGGAGGACGAGACCGGGCGGATCGACGTGATCGTGAACCCCAGGGTCTACGCCGAGCAGCGCGAGACCATCAACGGCAACGGCATCCTGGCCGTGCGCGGCAAGCTGGGGAAGGAGGACGGCGTCACCAACCTGAAGGCCGAGCAGTTCTACGCCCTGAAGCTCGACGAAGCGGCCGCCGTAGTCGCCTCGCACGACTACCACTGACGGCGCGAGCGCCTGCGCGCGCCGGGCGATTTGTCTCCCGGCGTACGGGCGGTGTCGCTTCCGGTGCGGTGCTCATTGTCTCTGTTCATCCCTCATCCGGATGCGTTCCGACCTCGCGCTCCGCTTCCGCATCTCCATACATCCGCTCCGCTTCCGTCGTCTCCCCCCTCTCCATCCTTCCGGCGCGGATCGGTAACCGAGCCGGATCGTCGCCGCCGCGCATCTGGCTCATGCGTCCAGCACGTTCCTACGCTGGCGCGTAAGTAGCGGTGTTGCAGCAGGTTGGACGATGGCGGAAGGCTTGACAGATCCGTCGGCCCGCAGCACACTTCGGCCTCCAATCGTCCACTCCGCACGGGAGGCAGCTTGGCCACGCTGGCGCACCCGACCGCGAACGAATTCAGCAAGCCGAGGGACACGTCCGCCATGCGCGCGGCTCTGGAGCGTGCCGTGGACGCGGCGCCCCGCCACGTCCGCCCACCACGCGGGCGGCTGCGGCGCCTGTTCGCGCGCGACCGCTCCGCCCGCGCGCTGATCGGGCGCTACCGCCTGTGGTCCGCGATCGAGCACGCCTGGGCCCGCGTCACGCGCGAATACGGCCCCATGCGCGTGGAGATCAGCGCGGACAGTGATGGAGACGACACCTACGTCGTGGTCAACTTCTTCGGAAGCGTGCCGATAAACGACGAACTGCACGAGTTCGAATCGGCCGTATTCCACGAGATCATGGGGCTCCTGCCGGGAAAGCGCTTCCGGCACCTTCACGTGGAGGTGTGGCCCGAACGGGAACCCAGGCGAGAGCCCAATGAGCTTCGATCCTGAATCGTGGGTACAGGTTGCCAGCATCTGCTGCAGCAACATCCCGGGAGTCAGCCGCGAAGCGCTGCTGAGGACGGCGGTGAACCGGGCCTACTACGCCGCGCTGCTCGCGCTGAAAGATCGGATAGAAGGCGCTCAGGGCCCTGGAAGTGTACCGCGGTGGGGAACCCACGATGCGTTGAAGCAGGCAGTCCGGAGCGCAGGGGCATCATTCAAGGAGGTCGACAGTCGGCTTTCACTACTACGGCGCGCACGAGAGAAGGCCGACTACGTCCTGGCTTCCGAGGACCTGCAGCGTGAGGACGCATGGAAGCTCGTCGTCAAGGCCCGCTGGCTGATCCGCAACCGCATCAAGGCGCTGCCGGAGGCGGAGTTCCGCAGGCTCCGCGTGCCGCGCGGGTAATCCGTCGTGCCCGCAACCGTCGTCCGCGCTGGCGCGCGAGGAGCGCGCGCGTAGGTTGTCGGCGTCCGAGCATCCGATCCACCGCCACGCCCTGAACGCATGCGCATCCTCCGACTCCTGGCCGCACTCCTTCCGCTCGCGGCGACCGCCGCCGCCGCGCAGCAGGCGCCGGCCGCACCGCAGCGCTGGCTCCTGCGCCCCGCGCGCGTCTTCGACGGCGTCGCCGCCCAGCCGCACGAGGGGTGGGCGGTGCTGGTGGAGGGCGGCCGCATCACCGCGGCGGGGCCGGCCGCCTCGCTGAACGCCGGCGGCGCGCGCGTGGTGGACCTCCCCGGCACCACGCTCATCCCCGGGCTCATCGAGGGCCACTCGCACCTGCTCCTGCACCCCTACAACGAGACGTCGTGGGACGAGCAGGTGCTGTTCGAGCCCCTGGCGCTCCGCATCGCGCGGGCGACCGCTTCGGCGCGGGCGACGCTGCTGGCCGGATTCACGACGACGCGGGACCTGGGGACGGAGGGCGCCGGGTACGCCGACGTGGGGCTGAAGCAGGCGATCGAGGAAGGAATCATCCCCGGCCCGCGCATGATCGTGGTCACCCGCGCCATCGTCGCCACCGGCGCGTACGGCCCGCGCGGCGCGCCCGAGTGGCGCCTTCCGCTCGGCGCCGAGGAGGCCAGCGGCCCCGAGGAAGCCGCCCGCGTCGCCCGCGACCAGATCGGCCACGGCGCCGACTGGGTGAAGGTGTACGCCGACTACCGCTGGGGCACCGACGAGCCATCGCGCGCCACCTTCACCGAGGCCGAGCTGCGCGCCATCGTCGAGGCCGCGAACAGCGCCGGGCGGCCGGTGGCGGCGCACGCGGGCACGCCGGAGGGGATGCGGCGCGCCGTCCTGGCCGGCGTCGCCACCATCGAGCACGGCGACGAGGGGACGCCCGAAGTCTTCCAGCTCATGAAGGCGCGCGGCGTGGCGTACTGCCCCACGCTGGCCGCCACCGACGCCGTCCGGCAGTACCACGGGTGGCGCAAGGGGTTCGAGCCGGAGCCGCCGCAGGTGGTGCAGAAGCGCCGGAGCTTCCGCGCGGCGCTGGACGCCGGCGTCACCATCTGCATGGGCGGCGACGTGGGCGTGTTCCCGCACGGCGACAACGTGCGCGAGATGGAGTTGATGGTGCAGTACGGGATGACGCCGCTGCAGGCGCTGATGGCCGCCACCTCGGTGAACGCGCGCGTCTTCCGCATGGACGACCGCATCGGCAGCATCCGTCCCGGCCTCTTCGCAGACCTCGTGGCCGTCGAAGGTGACCCCACGCGCGACGTCTCGGCGCTGCGCCGCGTGCGCTTCGTGATGAAGAACGGCACCGTCTACCTCGGCCCCGGCGCCGAGCCGCGGTGACGATCTCCCGGGAACTGCTGGATTCGGGCGTGTTCCGCGCCTGAGGCGCGGAACCGGGCTGCGCGCGCCGTAGGGCACGGTACGACTGTGCCCAACGGCGCCGGGCCCCCGGCGGGTTCGTCTCCGCCCAGGGGCCCGTCTCGTCTCCCGAAGCTCCTTCGCGGCCGCCCCGCCGGGTTCCCGGCCCTTCGGGCGCGCATCCCTCACGCATCCCCCCGCCCCGCACGCGAGTTGCACCGGCATCGTCGCCCATCCGGACGACCGCAACGCACCCGGCGCGATGCCAGACGAACCTAATCTACCGGAACCGAACGCGGCCGACGCGAAAGAAGCGGTCGCGCTGGCGCGCACGCAGCTGCTCGATGTGCGCACCGCGCTTGCGCGGGTGACCGGCGGCGCCCCGGCCGGGCTGGTGCTCGCCGAGCTGGCGCAGCAGATGGCGGGCGACTTGGCCGCGTATTTCGACGACCTGCCGATGCACCGGTTCACCGGCCGTGTGGCGCGCTTTCCGGGCGTGTTCGGCGCGGTGATGCCGGGGCGCCGCATCGCCCACCGCGTGGTGCTCGCGCGCTACCTCTCCGCGTCGCCCCCGATGCGCGGAGGCCCAGGATTCGTGCTGCGTTGGGCCGAGTTCGGTCTGGTCGCCCTCGGCTCCGACGGCGTTCTGCGCGCCGGGCGCCGCAGGGAGCTCGTCCGCCTTCCCGAGGACACCTCCATCCCTGACGACCCGCTCTCGTGGGACGACCTGCTCATCCGGCGCGTCCCTTCGCGGGCGGTGCGGCTCGCGCGGTGGCCAAATGCGGCGGTGAGGGTCGCCTCGCCCGCGCAGGTGCTCGACGCGCTGGCCGCCATCGCCGCCTCGCTCGCGAGCACGTCCCGCCGCGACCTCGAACTGCTCCAGCGCCTCCTCTCGCCGGGCTGAAGCCGCGGGTGAGCCAATGAGCTTCGTGCATCGCCGATGAAGACGAATCCCGGCTGCCCTGTCGAGCAGCCGGGATCCGGCGAAATTCCTACCGTACTTCCGTACTTCCGTACTCGTCCTACTTCACCGCCTGCTCCGCCGCGGCCTTCATCGCCGGGAGACCCTGCGCGTGCTCCTCGTACTCGGGAAGCTTCTTCGCCAGCTCGGAGTCGTAGGCGCGCAGGAAGCGCTGGGAGAAGTCCTTCGCGGCGGCGGAGTTGCCGCGGCGCTGCTCCGCCTCGGCGGCGGTGAACAGGCCGAACAGGTGCGTGGGGTTCCGCGCCAGGATGCTGTCCGCCTCCGCGCGCGCCGCGTCGAAGTTTCCGCCCACGATCTGCAGCGCGGCCAGGTGGTAGCGCCCGTCGGCGTCGAGCGAATCCACGCGCTGGTAGGCCATCACCGCCATCGGCAGGAACTGCTTGGCCTGCGTGGTGTCGCCATTGGAGACGGCGGTCATCACGCGGTTGAACAGCCGGTCGGCGGCCTCGCGCGGCGTCATCGACGACAGGTCCACCGCGCCGGGGTTCCCGGACGGCACGCCCGGGGCACCGGCGGCGGGAGGCACGTCTCCCGCGCTGGCGAAGGGCGGCTGCGCGGCCGGTGCTTCCTGGCGTCCGCCCAGCCGCGGGATCACCAGCACCGCAACGAGCGCCGCCAGCGCGACGCCCGCGACGGCCCAGGGGAGCGTGGAGGAGCGGGTGGCGGCGGTGGCCGGCGGAGCCGCGGTGGCCCCGCACATGTTGCAGAACCGCGCCCCTTTGGGGAGCGGGTTGCCGCACTCGCGGCAGGCGGCGCTCAGCGCCACGCCGCAGTGCTCGCAGAAGCGTCCGGACGCCTGGGCGCCGCACGCGGGACAGGTCTCGGTCATTACCGTGCTGGGTGCGTTCGAGAGCGTGGTTCGAGTGGCGCAAAGCTACGGGCGAAGCGGAGCTCGCGGAAGTGCGGCGGACAAGTGCGGGAGTGCGGGAGTGCGCGTACGGCGCATCACGCCCTCTCCGGCCGGCCGAGGCCGTCCACCTCTCCCGTACCGGGAGAAGTAGCTCGCCGGGATCTGCGCCCGATCCGGGCTTCGGCGTGAGCCAGAGTCTCCGGCAGCCCGATGCTGGATGGCCACCCTCTCCCGGGACGGGATAGGGCCGCGTCCTCCGGCTCCGGCGCGGGTGAGGGCGGCGCGAGGCTCGCGGACGCGCACGTGCGTGAGGGATGCGCGCCCGGAGGGCCGGGAAACCGCCGCGCGCGCATCGATGCGGAAGGGACCGCGTGGATGCCCGGCGCGGCGGGGGCCCGGCGCGGTTGGCAACGGTCGTATCGTTGCCTACCGCGCGCGCAGCCCGGTTTGGCGCCCCGTGTCAACGCCGGGTGAAAGTCTGACACTTCTGGCGGCCGAAAATCTGACAGCCGGGAGTGGGTGACGAGCCCGAGTCGTCGCGTCGAAATCAGAGGGTGGAGGTGCTCGCGGTGGGAGTCGGG